>CAYYFI010000016.1:0-21719 GCA_964471265.1 uncultured Actinomycetes bacterium
CTTCTAGAGGTATAAAACTACGAATTACTTAACCCTCCGCGGCGTAGAGATCATGCGAAATTAGCACCGCATAATCATCTTTGCCGTGGGCTTTCATCCACTCCTGCATCTTTGGAAATTCGCCTAACTTTTCATTAATCGCGCCGTTATCTGCCAAACCCTTAAATGTTTGCAATACAACTAAGTGACCAACATCTTTACCTGCGGCGCCAGAAAGAATCTGAACGTCGCTAACGCCTGCTTCTTTAAAGATTGCAGCTACTTCATTTAAATTCTTTAGTGCATCTGCCCAATGGCCAACGCGTGGCTTCCAGATTGTTATTTCGTATGCCTTACCCATTTTTTTCTCCTGCGGTTTAGGGTCGAATAAACCTTCCGCGAGCGTAGACCTTTAGGTAATGAATTTAAATAGTTAAAAACTGGAATTATTTGCCGTGGTAAGCAGCTTCCATAGTTGCTAAATCTATTTTGCGCATTTCCAACATTGCTTTGGTAGCGCGCTGTGCACCTTCTGCATCTGAGCCGCCCAGCCATTCATTCATCTTTGGCGAAGTAACTTGCCAAGAGACACCGAACTTATCTTTAAGCCAACCGCACTGGCTCTCTTGACCGCCATCTGCAATTAGTAAATTCCAGTATTTATCAATTTCATTTTGATCTTTGCATGGAATTTGAAATGAGATTGCTTCAGAGTGTGGAAATTGTGGACCGCCATTTAAGCCGATAAATGGTTTGCCGAAGATCTTGAAATTAACCACGATTTCATCGCCTTTAGCGTTGCCTGGTGTATCCGTTGGTGCAATCCAATTATCAGCCATTTCACTATCAGGAAAAATACTGGTGTAGAAAGTTGCAGCTTCGCGTGCACGGCCATCAAACCAAAGACAAGTAGTTAAATCCATGCGGTGAGTGTACGCAAAAATTTAGTAAAGTGAACTCATGAAGCGCATCTTCCTTTTGGTAATTGTGGTTGCGCTTTCAGGGATTGCGAAATTTGGTTATGAGTATTTTTACTATGACCAGAGTGCGCTGACTGAAAATTATAAAAATCCGCCGGCAACTATTCTGGTTCTGCCAGATGCTCCCGCAACTGGAATTAATTCAATAAATGTGACACCGGAAGCGGTGCAGCAAGCGCTAGTGGATTTGGGCATTCCGGCTGGAAAAGTTGATGGCAAGTGGGGTCAGCGCACCAGACAGGGTTTCTGCATCTGGCGCGAATTAACTGGCCGTATTGCTGATCGCAACTATCCAATTGAAATTGAACAGCGTGAAATTATTCTGCTATCAAAGTTGAAGCACCCTTTTGAATTAAGCAAAGATTATGTCCGCGGTTTAAATGTCAGCAAAACTTGTCAGAGCGTTATTTGGGTAAAAGATAAAGAACGTAAAGATTTTGAAGTTTCCATTGTCTCTACTGGAGCTGTGGCTACACCTACCGATATCGGTAACTTTAAAGTTGGTTGGAAAGTAAATCGTTGGTATGAATCAATCTCAATCCCCGATGGTTGGATGTATCGACCAATGTTCTTTAATAAGGGCCAAGCAATTCATGGCGTGGAATCTGATAACTATGTCTGGTGGTATCCGGCTTCGCATGGCTGCGTACGAATGCTTGGTGCATTTGTAGATAAATTGTGGGCATCCGGCTTTGGCGTCGGAGATACAGTCCGTGTTTATGGCAACTTCAACCCGGTTACAAATGACCCAGCGCTTTAGTTAATTTAAATTACAGGTGTAATTAGGAAGTTACATCTTTATGCGCGAAGCGATTGATTGCAAGCGCGTACAAAGCAATTCCCCAAATCAGGCAGTAGCTTCCGCCTCTAATCATGACGCTCCAATCAATTGAATTAGAGAGCGCATCAAACCAAGAGAAGGCATAGTGCACTGGCAACCACTCACGAATTCGCCCCAGCGCTGAGATCGCATCCAAAATATTTAGCAAGATTGAAATACCTACCGCAACACCAACTGCGCCAAGTGGCGCATCGGTGCGTACACTTAAATAAAAAGCCAGCCCAGCCACGAAGAGCAAAGAGATTGCCAAGTAGGCAGTGATGATCAAAATTCGTGTAAAAGCTACGGAATTTTCAAAGGTCGCACCTAGCGGTGTTTGTAGTGGTGCATTACCAAAGGCAATTAGCCCAACTATTGATGACGATAACGGCATTAATAAAATTGCAATTAGCGATAGCGTCAAACTGACTTTGATTTTCTGAATTAATAATCTGGTGCGTGGTACTGGCGCAGCCAATAAATATCGCAGCGTTGACCATGAAGCTTCGCTAGCTACTGTGTCGCCATTAAAGAGTGCAATTACTGTGACTAATAAAAATGGCGTTGCAAAATAAAGCATAGTCACTGTGAAATTTGCGGCGCCAACCGTGGCTAGACCAATTAAATCTGCAGTGCCCGAACCTAATCTGGTCGGACCGCCGCTATTTCCTGATGGACCAAATTTAACTGCGATTGCAACCAAGATTGGAAGTGAGAGTACAAATCCATAAGCAAAGGCGGTGCGTTTACGTTTTAATTGACGATAAAGCTCAACGGAAAATGGCAGTGTCTTTGAGGCTTGATAACTCATGGCTGCTTTCCTATCACTAAATCATCTCCGATTAATTCCAGGAAGATCTCCTCTAAAGTTCTAGATTTGCGATTCTTGGTCAAGATTTTCTTCATTGGGCCGAATGCAATTAACTTTCCGCGATGCATCAAAACTACATGGCTACAAGTTTGTTGCACCTCTGCCAATAAGTGTGAAGAAATAATCACCGTGCGGCCAGTTTTCGCGTAATCCTTAAGCACCTGACGCATCTCAGCAATCTGCTGCGGATCTAAACCATTAGTTGGTTCATCTAAAACCAATAGATCCGGCATACCCATCATCGCCTGCGCAATCGCTAAGCGTTGACGCATGCCTTGGCTATAGGAACGAACCTTTTTATCTAGCGCAGTACCTAATTTAGTAATTGCAATTACTTCCGCTAAATGATTATCTCCATCGCGACCAATAGATTTCCAATAAAGATCTAAATTCTCTCGGCCAGATAGATGCGGCAAAAAACCTGGACCTTCCACGAAACTTCCCAAATTTGATAACGCTGGTGAACCTGGGAATATTGCTTTGCCATTTAAGTAAATTGCACCTTCAGTTGGGAAGATTAATCCCATCAACATACGAAGTGTGGTGGTCTTTCCAGCGCCATTTGGGCCCAATAAACCAACTACTTGGCCGCCTTCGACTTTAAATGAAAGTTCAGAGACCGCTTTATATCCATCTTTGTAAACTTTTGAAAGTTCAGAAACTTCTACCAAAGCTGCTTCTGTTTTGGTACTTAATACACGCTTTGGGCGTCGAATGCGCACAAAGATAATTGAAAGCAATAAAGTTACAAACACTGCGCTCGGCCAAACGAATAGCGCGTTTGAATTTTTTGCGGAAGTTCCGGTGACTGATTGATATTGCAACGGAGAAATCGCAGCTACTGAATAGAAACGCGAAGTTTTTGGTAATTCATAGCCTTGGTCGGTACTTGAGATGCCAACCGCAATCGAATCCCCCACTGCGGCATCTAAAACCACACTTGGTAATTGAACCTCTACATCAATGCCATTGGCAGGAATTTTTGTTAATTTAACTGGTGCCACTATTCCATTTGGTTGATTAATTGCACCACTCTTAGTTTTTACAACTAAGGAAAAGAAAAGCGTCGCATCACCAGTGGTACTTGTTATCCGAACTTTAACTTTGGAATTACCAACAATTGAAAGCGGCGCTTTAAGTGGTGCGCTCTCTAGAAATGCGCTCTGTCCAGGTAAGAATGCTGGACTAAATCCTGATATTCCGGAAACTACTCTTGATGCCAATGAACCAGCCGCACCAATGCCTGGAAGTGATGAGATTGCTGTCGGAATTCCACCGATGGGATATGACATTGCCGTAACTGGTGAGATTAATGGCAGATTTGTAAAAGCCATTTCACTTGGCAATTTATTACTTTCAAAAGTGCGTGGAATTACTGTGGAATCTTGTAGAGAGATTGAACCATTGGTGTTGGTGTATTGAAATCTTGGAAAATAAAGGTTTTTAGAATTTAAATACTTATCAAACCACTTTAGATATTGAGCCATTAAATACTTAGACTCATCTACTCCGCCATCATGACCGCCGGCATGCCAAATCATGGCAAGTGGCAGTTTGGGATTTGCTTTAACGATTCCAGCGGCCGTCGCGGCACCATCTGCTAATGGAAAGAGTGAATCTGCCTCACCTTGCGTGATCAAAGTGGGCGCGGAAATCTTATTTAGATAATTTGCTGGCGAAACTTCAGCCAGAATCTGGCGCTCTTTAGCGTTTGGTATGCCAGATAACACTGCATTCTTGTAAGAATCACACCACTGAGTTTCAAATGATCCGCACTCACCTAGATAAGCATTTTGAAAAGATGCCGCGGTGAAAAATGATCCGGCCCAAACCTTCTTGAAAACGCCTGGTTCGCTAGCGCCAATCACGCTTTGTGGAAAGAGCGCATGCTCCAAATTGTTCCAGGTGATATCTGCAATCACTGCATCAATTCGAAGATCTTGACTTGCGGTTAAAAGCGCATTTGCACCGCCGTAAGAGCTACCCATGATGCCGATGACGGGATCTCCATTAATACTTTTAACTCGGTTATCTTTTGCTAAATAATCAATCAAAGATTTACTGTCAGCTACTTCGCCATTAATCGAATTCATAGAGATTAAACCAGTAGATTTACCGAAGCCACGTGCGGACCAAGTCAGAACCACATAACCATTTGCCACTAATTCACGCGCTTGTTGGGTAACGGAATTCTTACTTCCACCAAAACCATGGGCAATCATCACCGCTGGGGCTGGAACCTTTTTTGGTAGATAGAGCGTGGTATCTATGGCTACGTTTTCCGAAGTTGTGATGATCTTTTCAATTTGATTCTGAGCCGCGTTGGCATTGATTGAAAAGAAAGCTGATTGCAGCGTGAATAAAGTGATAGCGGTAATAGCTACCAGTTTCTTAGCGCTGGTGTTGAGCGTAAAAGACATGAGGCCCTAACCATACCCAAGTGCTTGCTTTAAGGAAATTTCGCTATTCTTCTTTCATGTTGCGTTTCACATTTAAGTCCAAGCTTTCTGTGATTTTACTTTTAATTTCACTATGTGGTTCTTTTATTTCTTTAACCACAGCCAGCGCGGCAAATATCGCTTCTAAAAGCGCAACCAAAACTTATGCTGTAAAAATGACCAAAGCGCACTTACCGGTAGCTCCAAAGAACGGAACTGATGACTATCGCTGCTTCTTGTTAGATCCTAAAGTTAAAGAAGATTCCATAATTCGTTCCATTCAATTTATTCCACAGCGCAAGAATTATGTACATCATGCAATTATTTTCCGAGTCACAGATGCCAATCTGCAAGAAGCTATTGCGCTTGATAAATCTGGCGTTGGCTGGCCATGTTTTGGTGGCTCTGGTTTAGGCGGCATGCTCTCCTCTTTTGTAACTTCACCTTGGATAAGTTCATGGGCGCCAGGCAGAGGAATTGATATCTCGCCGACTGGTTATGGAATCCCATTTAAAAAGGGCGAACGTTTTGTATTGCAAGTGCATTACAACTTACTGGCAGCACAAGGTAGCCAAATCGAAACTGATCAATCTCAGATCATCATGAAAGCAATCCCAGCCAAAGGGGCAACCGTTAAACAGTTACATGTTGAGCTCTTTCCCGCGCCAGTCGAATTGGCATGTCCATCTGGAATTACTGGACCGCTTTGTGATCGCAAACTCTCTTTAATTGATTTAGCTGGTCGAACTAATAATGCCAGCGCGCTAGAGGCAACTGGAATTGCAGCGTTGTGCGGACAGAATCCCTTTAAGCCAGTGGCTTCCACAACTTCTACCTGTGACAAAGTAATTAATAGCAAGTTCACCGTAATTGCAACAGCGCCACATATGCATCTGTTGGGTCGATCAATGAAATTGATTTTGAATCCAGGCAAATCAAATCAAAGTATTTTGATGGATGTGCCTAATTACAATTTTGATGATCAATCCGCGATAATTCTTAAAAAACCAGTGTCAGTAAACCCTGGCGATACCATCAGAGTGGAGTGCACCTTCGATCCAACTTTGCGCCAAAAGTTGCCTGCGCTAAGTAGTTTGGCGCCAAGGTATGTAACTTGGGGTGAGGGATCTTCAGATGAGATGTGCTTGGGAGTTATTGCCGCTACAAAGAGCTAGTGTCTTTAGGCTCTTCCGGAATAGATTCTTTAAACATTAAATAGATGCTGTAGAACGGCAGCAAAATCCACCAACCAGATTTACCAACATCATGGCTACGGCGAATTTGTACAGCCAGTAATGGCACAGTCAGTGCGCCCATGATTACAGCGTTGATGTTAATGCTATTTGGATTAGCTAGATTAATAAATAAATCCACCAAAATATAAAAGAATACAAAGGATAAGTATTGCTTGCGATTGCTTCTGCCTTTGAAATCAACAAAGCGACGCAAAGCGTCATTGATGGAATCTAAAAAGTTCATATATAAATTCCCATTAAAAAAGCGTCCGAGGCAACATCGCCTCAACTTGCAGCTTGATGCTCTCTGGTGAAAGCGGGGCTAGCGCTTGGCCAACCAACCAGATAAATGCAATGCCGGCCTTATCGCCTAAGCGGTGGCTAAGCACCTCACCTACCTGGCGCCAAATTGGGCCTGCCGTTTCGTCGTACTTTGGCATAAAGATTGTTGGAAGTAGATCGCGATCGTTTTCTCGAATCGCCTTTAAAACTTCACTTTGAGAAATTTGATTAGCAAAATTATTCAAGAAATCAGCTGGAGTTCCTAAGAATGCCAGCGCACCTTCAACTTCATATTGGGCTAGCGCTATCCCAATTGCTTCCTTGTCGCGAAAATGGTTGTACAAAGTTGCGCGAGAAACTTCAGCTTCGCTGGCTAAATCAATTACATTCATCGCACGAAAACCTTGTTGCGCAATTAACTTCTTGGCAGCAATAATTATAGATTCATGAACTGCGCGATAAGTTGAATGTTGACGTGCGTATAATTCTTCAGACATATAAAAAAATTACGCTGCGTCAGATGTAATAACTGTGAGGCTGGTCTTTTCTTGCTTAGCAATTTGGGAAGTTACGTCGCTAAGTAACGTGGAAAGCTGAATATTTAGTGCAGTGCAAATTGCGGCAAGTAGCTCAGAGGAAGCTTCCTTTTGACCGCGTTCGACTTCGGATAGATAACCAAGAGAGACGCGAGCATCGCGAGCTACATCACGCAAAGTGCGGGATTGCGAAACGCGAGCAGCGCGAAGTTCTTTACCAACCGCATCGCGAAGCAGCATTTTCAATCCTTTCTGGTTAAACCGTACGAAACTTAAGTATACGGGCAAAGGTTCCGATCGCGGTGGAGATTGTGCCGTTACGCACCTGTTCTCGCCCACCTTCAAGGTTTAATTGCAGCGCCTGGTTAATTGGGCCACGGATTGAGATCCATACAGACCCTGGCGCGTGTCCTTCTAATGGTTCGGGGCCTGCTGCGCCGGTTGTTGAAATTGCCCAGGTAGTACCAAAAACTTTTCTGGCACCTTCTGCCATTGCATCTGCAACTTCTTCAGAGACAACCGTGAATTCTGTAATTAATTTTGGATCAACTTCTAACATGGTTGATTTAATTTCATTTCGATAAGCAGTCAAACCGCCTACAAAAACCGCTGAACTTCCTGATGCGCTGGTTAACATATTTGCAAGTCCACCCGCAGTTAAACTTTCGGCAACAGAAATTGTTTCGCCGCGTTCGCTTAAGTAAGCGATAATCTGTTCAACTTGTTGTTTGGTGGTAGACATTTACTTGGCTGCGCTCTCTAAAATTCTCTAAGATTTCTCTAAAATTTCTTTAGCATGGCGCTCTGCCTCTTCTGCTGAGATTGCTGCAATGGCGCGGTGCGCGGCAGCCTGGCAAGTTGCTAAATCAACTGTTGATAAAAACCCGCGCACTTCGCTAATTGCTGAGGGCGCCATAGATAATGAATTTACACCAAGTCCTAGCAGAACTGCAGCTAAATGCGGATTAGCTGCCGCTTCACCACAAACGCCAATCGGTTTAATTAAATTGCTCGCCGCGTTTGCTGCAATTTGAATGGTGCGAAGCACCGCTGGATGCCAGGTGCTGGTCATATCGGAAAGTCGAGAATCTAATCGATCTGAGGCCATCACATATTGGGTTAAATCATTGGTGCCAAAGGAACCAAAATCTACTTCTGCTAAAACTTTATCGGCGTGAATTGCTGCAGCTGGGGTTTCCACCATGACACCCACCTGCTTAATGCCAAAACCACGCGCCCGCTTTGCAAAATCTGCTGCTTCGGCTGGAGTATTAATCATTGGTGCCATAACCCAAAGTTCTATATCTAAATCTTTTGCAGCTGCGGCAATTGCTTCTAATTGACGGGTTAATACGCCATCACTAGTGCGAGTCAAGCGCCAGCCACGCACACCGAGCGCCGGATTTTCTTCATGGATCGCATTGATATACGGAACCGGTTTATCGCTACCTGCATCTAGAGTTCGCACCACAACGCGCTTGCCAACCATCGGTGTAAATACGGTGCGATACATCTGAATCTGTTCTTCCACCGTTGGTTCGGTGATTGAATCTAAAAAGAGCAACTCAGTTCGAAATAAACCAATACCTTCTGCGCCGGCGGTCACTGCTGCAACTGATCCATCACCATCGCCACAATTGCCAAGCAATTTCACTGGAGTGCCATCTGCTAAACGCCCAGGACCAGTAACACTTGCTGCGCGTGCGCGTAGCGCATCTTCTTTAATTTGACGTTCATGAATAGTGGCCTCTGATGGCGAAGTAATTACTTCTCCGGTACGGCCATCAGCTAAAAGATTTACACCATCAGATAACGACATCACACCATTGCAACCAACAATTGCTGGAATGCCCAGCCCACGCGCCACGATGGCAGTATGTGAAGTGGGTCCGCCTTTTTCAACTACTAGCGCTAATGCAAATTTCAAATTGAGCGCTGCAGTATCAGCAGGAGTTAAATCTTCAGCCAAGATAATAGTGGGTGAAGTTAAGACCAGACCTTCTCTTTCAGTGCCGGATAACTTTGCTAATAACCGATTACATATCTCATCTAAATCTGCCGCGCGCTCTGCGAAATAGCCACCTATTGCAAGTAGTGCTTCTTTAAAACCTGCAAATGCAGCCACTACATCTTCACGTACATTTGGATATTTAATATCTTGATCTAAACGAGCACCAATTGCTTCTACTAGCGCTGGATCTTGGGCGATCATTGCCTGCGCAGATAAAACTTCTTTAGCTACATCTAATTCAATAATTTCAGCAGCGCGCTGTAAATCTTCGCCAACTTTATTTAACGCATCAAATATTTCGCGCGGTGATGCGGTAATTGCTACGTGGGAGATTTCATTAATGACTTTGCGCACTGGCCCTACAGCCACACCGGGTGAAACTCCGATGCCTTTGAGAATTGTTTGGTTCGTGCTCATTATTTGCCAATTCTATTAACTGTCCTATTAATTCACAATTTCTGCATAATTTACTGCACAATTTCTGCACAATTAAAACTAACTAGCTCTCATTAGATTGACCAGAGATTCTCAGCTCTAATAGATAGTAGAAAGTAGATAGTAATTCAATAATTAACAATTAAGCAGCGAAAAGTAATTTACGATATGGCTTGTTTTGAACTTTTTTTATAAAAACAAATTTACTCGGAAGCAACCTCTTCCCTATAGCTCAGCCAAGCGCGGATATACCAATATCCGGTGAGGTAGGTAAGCGCAACCGCGACATACAACCAACCGAATTTAAACCAATCAAGCCATGCCGGCAGTGGGAGGATAAACCAGCCCACACCTAAGTTCTGACTTAGCGTCTTGATCTTGCCGCCACGATTGGCGCTAATAACGCCACCAGAGATAACTACTGCGCGGAAGACGGTAATTCCTAATTCACGCGCAAGAATCGCAAAAGTGACCCACCACGGGAATCGATCTTGAAGCGAAAGCGGAATCATTACCGATGCAATCATCAATTTATCGGCAATCGGATCTAAAAATTTTCCCATCTCTGTGATCTGACCGCTGCTTCGCGCCAGGCGTCCATCGACTACATCGCTCATAGCAATGCAGAAGAAGATAATCCAACTAATTAATTGCCAGATGGTTCCGGCTTGATAGAGCGACCAAATTGCAGGCGGCAAAGCAAGAATGCGTGCAATTGTGATTTGATTTGGAGTGATCTTCATAGCGCTTTAGCAATTAGATCGGCACCTGCCGACTCAGTAATTACCGCTTTCACCCACTGCCCCATAATAAAGTTGCTATCTATAAATCCCACGGTGCCATCGACTTCTGGGCCTTGAAATTCAGCGCGACCCTCCTGAAGTTCTGGATCATCAATTAAAACGTCTACCTCTTGGCCGATACGCAGAGTAGCGCGCTTACTTACTGCATCATCTGCAATCGTTGAAAGTGTGGCAACTCGATGAGCTATTACTTCAGGGTCTAACTTATTTTGCATAGTTAGAGCTTCAGTACCATCTTCATCTGAATAGCCAAAGACACCGACTGCATCAAGTTTGGCATCTTCAATAAACTGGCAAAGTTCCTCGAATGCCGCTTCTGATTCGCCAGGAAATCCAACTATAAAGTTACTGCGAATGCCCGCCTCTGGAGCTAGTGCTCGGATCTGTGCAATTAAATGTAGAAAATCATTACTACCACCAAATCTACGCATGCTTCTTAAAACATCTTTGGCGCTATGTTGAAATGAGAGATCAAAGTAGGGCGAAACTTTTTCATTCTCAATCATTGCCTGTAATAATGTTGGTCGCATCTCAGCAGGTTGCAGATACGAAAGTCGAATTCGCTTCACTCCATCAATCTTGGATAACTCTGGCAATAACTTCTCCATTGCGCGCAAATCACCGAAATCTTTTCCATAACTTGTGGTGTTCTCTGAAACTAAAAATAATTCGCTAACTCCATTTTCAGCTAACCATCTGGCCTCTTCAATAATTTCAATCGGATGTCTTGAAACAAAGGCGCCACGAAATTGTGGAATCGCACAGAATGAGCATCTGCGATCGCAGCCGGAAGCTATTTTTAATGGCGCCCATGGATCATTGGTTAAACGTTTGCGAGCAAAATCAGAGATACGTACCCGATCTGCCGGCGCAATCGGAAGTAATTTTCGACGATCTTGAGGTACGTGTGGCGTCGGCTTATGCCCAGATAAAATATCGCCAAGTCGTGCAGAGATATCTTGATAATCATCGAAAGATAAGATGCCATCAGCCTCTGGAAGCGCGCTAGCTAACTCTTCGCCGTAACGCTCCGCCATGCAACCTACCGCTACCACGGCTTTAGTTACCCCGTTGGACTTAAGCGCATGCGCTTCAAGTAGAGTATTAATTGAATCTTGTTTTGCACTTTCAATAAATCCGCAGGTATTAATAACCGCAACTTCTGCATTAGCGGCATCGTCAACTAATTTCCAACCATCAGCTGCTAAACGACCAGCTAACTCTTCAGAATCCACATCGTTTCTTGCGCAGCCCATGGTAATCAGAGCTACGGTCTTCGGCATGGTTATGAATTTACCCCATAACTGACATTTACTACTTCACCTTCTACGCCCAAAGGTGGAACTTCTTTGCCATTTACCGTGAGTTTGACCGCTCCGGCATTACCAATTCGCAAATTAACTGCTTCGGTACTTGAAAATTCGAAAACTTGTCCTTGCGATGCTCGCCCTGAATAAAGAGTTATACCTGCCGCATCGCTTACAAATAACCAAGATGATCCGGTTGGTGCTTCAAGTTTTACCAGTACTCCTTTTCCAGATGAATAAGTATTCGTGGTCGCAGCTGCAGAAGGTGTAGCGCTTTTACTAGGCGCCGCTGAAGCACTGGCAATTGGTTTTGGTTTTGGGCTACTTGCACTTTGTTTTAATGAATTCACTACCACAGAAGTTGTAAGTAATGCAAAAATTCCAATTACGCTATAAGTAATTAATTGTTTATTAGTTAATTTCTTTCGTGCAGGAATTGCAAAGGTCGCACTATTTTCAACTAACTGTTCATGTATTGCACGCTTAGCCTGTGCATGTTCATCATCAAAATTTGTTAATAAAATTTCGGCATCTACATTTAAAACTCTAGCGATAGTGCGCAAATGGCCCCTGGCGTAAGTGTCACCGCCTGCATGCAAAAAATTATTGTTTTCAAACTCTTTTAATAATGAAACACGTATATTTGTTGCGGTAGATAATTGATCAATGGTTAACCCAGCGCTCTTACGTGCGCTCACTAATAATTGACCAAGAGACATTGGTCAAAGTTTAGAATGGGTGAAGCCTTATCACCTAACTAAATTTTCAGGTTCACCCCTCTGGTCACCCGTTAATCGCGGATGGTGTCCAGCACCTCGTCTAATTCCTCTGGCTTAACAAGCACCGCACGCGCTTTAGAACCTTCCGAAGGTCCGACAATGCCACGTGATTCCATCAAATCCATCAATCTGCCAGCTTTCGCAAAACCGATTCGTAGTTTGCGCTGCAGCATTGATGTCGAACCGATTTGAGTAGTTACTACTAAATGAACTGCTTGCAACATTAATTCCAGATCGTCGCCAATTTCATTAATTCCATTAACCACAATTTTCTGAGCCACCGTCACATCTTCACGGAATCGTGGCGCTAATTGTTTGCGTACATGTGCAACCACATCTGCAATCTCTCGTTCGGATACATATGCACCCTGAATTCGAATTGGTCTGGAAGCACCCATCGGCACGAATAATCCATCTCCTTGGCCAATTAGTTTTTCCGCACCTGGCGCATCCAAAATTACTCGGCTATCTGCAAGTGATGAGGTAGCAAAGGAAAGACGTGAAGGCACGTTAGCTTTAATTAGACCAGTTACTACATCAACTGATGGACGTTGCGTGGCAAGCACTAAGTGAATACCGGCAGATCGCGCTAATTGAGTAATTCTTACTACGCACTCTTCTACATCTTTTGCGGCCACCATCATTAAATCTGCTAACTCATCAATGATGACAAGTAGATAAGGATATGGTTCCAAAATGCGGTCACTGCCTGGAGGAGTTGCTACCTTGTTGGCACGTACTGCTTTATTAAAGTCATCAATATGTCTAAAACCAAAGGTGGCTAAATCTTCATAGCGAAGATCCATTTCGCGAACTACCCACTGCAGTGCATCTGCTGCCTTTTTCGGATTGGTGATGATTGGCGTAATTAAATGCGGGATATTTTCATAAGCATTTAACTCAACTCGCTTTGGATCAATTAATACCATTCTTACTTCATCAGGGGTGGCGCGCATCATGATTGAAGTAATCATGGAATTAATCATGGAAGATTTACCAGCGCCAGTTGCACCAGCAACTAATAGATGTGGCATCTTGGCTAAATTGGCACATACATAATTACCTTCGACATCCTTACCAAGCGCGGTAAGCATTGGATGCATATCTTGACCAGCAACACTTGAGCGTAAAACATCGCCTAAAGCCACGATTTCGCGATCGGTATTTGGTATCTCTATACCAACAGCGGACTTACCTGGGATTGGCGAAAGAATGCGAACTTCACTTGATGCCACTGCATATGCGATATTTTTGGAGAGCGCGGTAATGCGTTCAACTTTTACACCACTACCCAATTCAATTTCATATCTGGTCACAGTTGGTCCGCGCATAAAACCTGTTACTTGCGCATCAATTTCAAATTCTGCAAACAATTCAGTAAGCGCACTCACCACTGCATCATTTGCTTTGCTCTTTCCCTTTGCAGCTGGACCACTCTTAAGTAGATCCGGCGAAGGCAATAAATATTTACTATCCGGTGTCAGCATCATCTGCACTGGTCGCTTGGCTGGCGCAGTAGAAGGATGAGCTTTAGGGACTTCTACCGTAAATTCTTCGTCGAATTCTTCTTCGGCAGGTTCTTCATAATCTTCATCTTCAAACTCTTCATCAGCCTCGTCATCATCATTTTGCCCAAATTTAGAGATAAGTGGCGTTTCGAAAGGTTCTGATTCATATATTTCGTCATCGTCTGCCTGATTGCGCTTTGGCAACTTAGTTTTTAACCAGATAAATGTAGATTTGATCCGAATCGCAACTTGAGAAAATGGTGTTGCGGTAACTACTAACAATCCAAAGCCAAATAGCAAAAAGAGCACTGGGTAGGTAAGTAATGGCGTTAATACTGCAACTAAGGGTTTTGTTACGCCATAACCTAACCAACCACCACCATGACGCATTGCCGTAGCTCCAGTGCCAACTGAGCCATTAAACATATGGGCCAGCCCAGTTGCGGAAATTAAAAGTGCAATCGTGCCAATCGTGATTCGGGCAGTTTCACTCTTCTTATCAGGAGATCTAAATAATCTAATTGCAAAATAGAAAAGTACCAACGGCGCTAAAAATCCAATACGGCCAAAGCCACCATAGAAAAATGAGTAAAGCGCATTACTGACAGTAGATTTTGAATGTAGCCAAGTTCCAGCTGCAGCGGCTAAACCAATAATTACTAAAAGTAGCGCCGCACCATCTCTTTGGTGCGCGCTATCTAAATCTTTTGCAGCTCGAGTGGTAAAGCGAATTGTGTTTCCGAGACCTTTTGCGAAGGCGCGCCAGATGGATCCGAGTACAGCAAGTACTGATTTGGATGCTTTCTTACGCTTAGCCACGACCGGCAAGCCTATATTAAAGGTGCGCTCAAACCTCGATGACAAGCGGAACAATCATCGGTTTTCTTCGATGTTCTTGCCCAACCCAATTGCCAATAGTTTTTCGAACAACTTGTGAAAGTTGATGTGTTCCATTAGTTCCCTGAGCCACTGCCGCAGCTAGCGCGTTTTCAATTCGATTCTTTACATCATTAAACATTTCTGGATCTTCATTGAAACCGCGCGCATGAATATCTGGACCTGCAACTATGGTTCCTTTTTGCGCATCAATTACCACCACAACAGAAATGAAACCTTCTTCGCCAAGTATGCGACGATCTTTCAAAGTGCTTTCCGTAATTTCACCAATTGATTGGCTATCTACATAAACAAATCCGCACGGTACCGCACCAGCAACTGATGCTTTACCTTCAATTAGATCAACCACAATTCCATTTTCTACCACCACGGCATTTTTGCGATTTACACCAGTTTGAATTGCCAACTCTGCGTTTGCTTTCATGTGGCGCCATTCGCCATGAACTGGCATCACATTCTTTGGTTTTACTAAGTTGTAACAGTAAAGCAATTCACCGGCAGCGGCGTGACCTGAAACGTGCACCATGGCATTGCCTTTATGAACTACTTTGGCACCTAATCTGGTTAGTTCATTAATAACGCGATAAACCGGTGATTCATTACCAGGAATTAATGATGAAGCTAAAACTACGGTATCTCCTTCGCCAACTACTATGGAATGTTCTCCATAAGCCATGCGTGAGAGTGCGGCTAAAGGTTCACCTTGGCTTCCAGTGCAGATTAAAACTACATTGTCACCAAATTTATCTAAGTCTTCTTTTTCTATAAGTACAAATGCAGGAATATTTAAGTAGCCCATTCTGGATGCAATTTCCATATTTCGCACCATTGAACGACCAATGAAGCAGACTTTACGATCATGTTGGGCGGCAATATCAATTACTTGCTGAATACGATGCACATGAGAAGCAAAAGACGCGACAATAACTCGACGTCTAGTATTTGCAATTATGCGATCTAAAGTTGGCATAATTTCACGTTCGGATGGCGTGAATCCTGGAATATCTGCGTTGGTGGAATCAACTAAAAAGAGATCTACTCCTTCGGCTCCTAAAGATGCAAATCTGCGTAAATCTGTAATTCGTCCATCAAGTGGCAATTGATCCATTTTGAAATCACCAGTATGCAAAACGGTGCCAGCACCACATTTGATTGCTAGTGCCAGCGCATCAGGGATTGAGTGATTAACTGCAACTGCTTCTACTTCAAAGCTACCAATCTTTACCTTTTCACCATCTTTAATTTCGCGCATCAAACCAGTGATGCGATGTTCTTTTAATTTTGCCGCAGTCAATGCAAGAGTAAGTGGTGAACCATAAACTGGAATATCGCCTCGCTCGCGAAGCAGATACGGAACTGCGCCAATATGATCTTCATGTCCGTGAGTCAAGAAAATTGCAGTTACATCCTCAAGACGATCTCGAATATAGGAAAAATCCGGCAGAATTAAATCGATACCTGGTTGGCTCTCTTCTGGGAAAAGCACTCCAACGTCAACAATTAAAAGCTCATGGTCATATTCGTAGACCATCATATTGCGACCAATTTCGCCTAAGCCGCCCAGTGCAACTAAACGTAATCCATCTTTACTTAATTTAGATGGTTCGCCTAAATTCGGATGTGGGTGGTTACTCATTAAACATTCACGCCACCAGCGCGAAGATCAAGTTTTAATTGTTCGATCTGTGCTGGTGTGGCATCGACTAAAGGTAAACGAGTATGGCCGCCAGGTAGGCCCATCAAATTAAGCGCAGCTTTAGTAAGAATTGCGCCTTGCGTGCGGAAAGTTCCGGTATAAATTGGCAGAACTTTTTGATGAATTTCAAGTGCACGTGCAGAATTTCCGGAAAACCAAGCATCGAGCATTTCACGTAAGTCTTTGCCGATGGTATGTCCGCAAACGCTGACAAATCCAACTGCACCAACTGAAAGTAGCGGTAAATTCAAAATATCATCGCCTGAATAAACTGGAATTCCGCAACGTTTAATTACCCAGGATGTAGAAGCCACATTTCCTTTAGCGTCTTTTAACGCCACAATATTTTTATGCTCAGCTAATTTCACAATGGTGTCTGGTTCGATTTCGATACCAGTGCGACCAGGAATGTCGTACATCATTACTGGAAGATCGACTGCATCTGCAATTGCGCGAAAATGTGCCTCGATACCTGCTTGTGGCGGCTTGTTGTAATAAGGAGTGACCACCAATAATCCATCCGCACCAACTTTCTGCGCATGAATAGCCTGCTCTACCGAGTGCGGAGTTTCGTTATTTCCAGCCCCCGCGATTACTTTTACTTTATTGCCAACAGTGGCTTTAACTACTCTGATTAATTCATCTTTTTCGTCATCATTTGTAGTTGGCGCTTCACCGGTAGTACCGGAAACGACTATGGCATCATGCCCAGTTGAAACTAAATGTGATGCTAATTTTTCAACGCCATCCCAATCTACTGATAGATCAGCTTTGAACGGCGTCACCATTGCGGTGATTAAGCGTCCAAATGGCGCGGTAGTCATGTCGCAAGCCTATTTCAAATTAAGGTGAAACGCGACCAGATTTATTAAATGCAGCGTGAACCAAAGGCATCTTCTCTTTGAAGAATGCTTCCATCTTCTCTCCCACCATCTCAATTTCGCGCTGTGGGTAGCTTGGGAAGTGTGATCCTTCCGCGGTGGTACGAAGCGATAAGAAATTCATTAGCGCTCGTGCGTTCATAGTTACATACATAGAAGAGTAGGTAGCAACTGGCAAAGTTGCTCTAGCAACTTCGCGTGCAATTCCGGCATCGAGCATTTTTTGGTAAGCATCATAAGCGGCTGTATAGGCCTTCTTCATCTCTGAGACCATCAAGTCAAATTGTTCTTGAGTACCATCTTCAAATGTGTAATGACCAGTTTTACCAACTTGAATTAATTTACGTTCGCGACTTGGAATATAGAAAACTGGTTTTAATTCGCGATAGCGTCCAGATTCTTCATTGTATGAAGCGATGCGATGGCGCATAAATTCACGGAAAACAAAAATTGGTGCGCTAATAAAGAAAGTAAAAGAGGTATGTTCAAATGGTGAACCATGGCGTTCGCGCGCTAAATAATTAATTAAACCTGCGCTCTTTTCTGGATCATCCTTTAGAGATTCGATTGATTGCTCTCCTGCAGTAGAAACTCGCGCAGCCCAAATAACATCTGCATCGCTGGCGCTACTTTTAACCAATTCGACCGTTACATCGTCTCTAAAAATAATCTCGCTCATGGGGCAGACCCTATAGACTCGAACCCATGACTTCGGTGAACCGCGCCACGATATCTAAGTCACTTAGCGTCTCGATTGCAGTAGGCAGCTACGGAACTGCCTTTGGCGCAGCAGCGGTAGCGGCAGGATTTTCGGTCTGGCAGGCCTGCTTGTTAAGTCTTTTAACCTTCACTGGCGCTTCACAGTTTGCAGTAATCGGTGTACTCGGTGCTGGTGGTACCGCAATAACTGGAATTGCCACCGCTTCTCTACTTGGAATGCGTAATGCAATTTATTCCATGATCATGAAACCGATTCTAAATTTACATGGACTAAAGAAAATATTGGCAACACAGATAACTATTGATGAATCTGTTGCAGTTGCAACTGCCGAAGAAGTTCGCGGCGAAGCGGCCATGAAACATGGTTTCTGGTTAACCGGTGGTGGCGTTTATTTGTTCTGGAATTTATTCACGCTACTTGGTGCACTTGGTGCACAAGCAATTGGTGATCCTTCAATGTGGGGGCTCGATGCGGCGGTACCTGCTGCCTTTTTGGCTTTAGTTTGGCCGCGGTTAAAGAATATTGATGATTATGTTTTAGCCATCAGTTCGGCGGTGCTGGCGCTTGCGTTAACTCCAGTAATTGCCGCTGGCTTACCAATTATTGCAACAGCGCTATTAGCAGTTGCCTTTGCCAGATTTAAGGTGACAAATCATGAATAAATTTTGGATTGCCACAATTGGTACTTCGGTAATTGCCTATTTAATTAAATTCTCCGGAACCTTAATTCCATCGCGGGTACTTGAAAGTCCTGGTATTCGCCGTATTAATGCGCTACTTCCGATTGCGATGTTAAGTGCACTAGTCGGCGTGCAAGCCTTTGCAACAAAAAAAGAACTTACGTTTGATCATCGCGCTGCAGGACTGATAGTTGCTGCAGTGACGTTAAAACTGAAGGCCCCGTTCCCAGTGGTAGTTGGGAGCGCGGCCTTAGTTAGCGCACTTATAGTTAGAATTAACTAAATTAAATCAGCTTAAGTGATTCTAATTTTTTACGTAGATCTGGATCTGATGGTTCTGTCATATGTGTGCCATCGGAAAATACGATTACCGGAATGCTCTGTGCGCCACCGTTGATCTCTTTTACCTTTTCGATTTGAGTTGGATCTTTTTCAACATCAATCACATCGTAGGCTACGCCGAGTTCATCGAGTAATCGTTTTGATCGACGGCAATCGCCGCACCAATCAGCTGAGTACATAGTAATTTCTGTCATAAGAATTTCTCCAATCCAATTGTTAACCCTGGTTTTTTGATTACTTCTCTACAACCAAGTAAGACACCTGGCATAAATCCGGCACGATCTAGTGAATCATGGCGAATAGTTAAAGTTTCGCCCAGTCCACCAAATAACACTTCTTGGTGTGCTACCAATCCACGTAATCGAACGGAGTGAATAGGCACATCTCCAACTTTGGCTCCACGCGCACCATCTAATCCGGTATTGGTGGCATCTGGTTGTTTCTGCATGGAAATACGTGCTTGATTTATCAACTCTGCTGTGCGCGCTGCAGTACCAGATGGTGCATCAACTTTATTTGGATGATGAAGTTCTATAATTTCTACAGATTCAAAATATGGCGCTGCTTGTTTTGCAAATTCCATCATTAATACTGCACCGATTGCAAAGTTTGGCGCAATAAATACACCAACTTTCGGATGTGAAGCTAATAATCCTTCTAATTTGGCCATCTTGCCCGCATCAAAGCCGGTGGTTCCGACTACTGCATTTATTTCATTATTGATCAAGAATTCTAAATTTTTCATCACACCATCAGGATTGGTGAAATCCACGACGACATCGGCTCCTAAAAGTGAATCCAATGAATCACCTAAATCCACTGCAGCGTGCAATTGCATATCAGTGGCTGCGCTAACTGCTTTTACAACTTCAGAGCCCATGCGGCCCTTTGCACCAAGTACACCGACTTTAATCATTTCAATAACTCCTCAAGCGCCGCGGCATCTGCCTTTGGTCCTGCAAGGCCAAGCGTAAGCGGTCTAGTAAAGAATTCGCGGGCAATTTCCTCGACTTCTTCCTTAGTTACCAAATTTAAGTCACTCATCATCTCATCGGGGCTCTTCGCGTATCCGTCCCAAATTTCAGAGCTGCCAACGCGATCCATACGATATGCCGAATCTTCACCAGCAAGTAAGACCCCTGCTCGTACTGCATTCTTTCCACGGCTAAATTCTTCGTCGGTAATTCCATTAGCAGCTACATCATTGAGAATTTCGCGCGCTACTTTTATTACTTCTGCAGCTTTATCTGGTGCGCAACCTGCATAGATAGCAAAGTAACCACTGCCCACATATCGTCGAACCAATCCATCAACGCTATAAACCAAACCTCTTTTTTCGCGGATCTCTTGAAATAGACGCGATGACATTCCGCTTCCGATTGCGATGGTGAGCACTTTTAGCGCCGTAGAACGTGGATCTTTACGACCTACCCCTTCTAAACCTAGAAATAGATTGGTCTGTTCGAAATTTCCGTTATGAATATTTACTCGTGCCTTAGGTTTCGGAGTAAATGGTGCGAAATCTCGAGCTTTAGGTGGCTGACTTCCTACCAAGAAGTTATCTCGCAATAAATTTTGCTTTACCAAATCTACAAATTTATCGTGATTAATATTGCCGGCTGCTGAGACCACCATCGCCTCTGGTTTGTAATGGCTTTTGTAGTAATTAAAAATCTGATCGCGAGTTATTGCACCCATCGAATCTTTGGTACCTAATATAGAAACTCCGAGTGGGTGATCACCCCAAAATGCGCTACCGAATGCCTCTTCTGCGCAATCTTGCGGATCATCATCACGCATCGCCATCTCTTGGAAAACCACATTGCGTTCTGTTTCGAACTCTTCATTTGAAACCACCGCGCTAGTAATTACATCACTTAAAACATCAACTGCTAACGGCAAATCTTCATCTACCACTTTTGCATAAAATGAAGTGAATTCATTGGTGGTGTAAGCATTTATACCGCCACCTAAATTTTCAATTGAGGAACTAATTTCTTTTGCGCTACGACGGGAGGTTCCTTTAAAGAGTACATGCTCTAAAAAGTGAGAGGCACCAGCTTCTGCTGGCGCCTCATCACGTGAACCAATATTTACAAAGTAACCTACTGAAGCACTTCTAACCGTGGCATCAGTATCTGTGATGATACGTAAGCCGCAATCTAAAGTGGTTCGGTTTATCACTCGCTCTTAGCGCCCTCTTCAGAGCCTTCCATTACTGGAACTAATGACAACTTACCTTTTGGATCAATTTCTGCGATCTCAACTTGGACCTTGTCACCAACTTTCATTACATCTTCCACGTTTTCAATGCGCTTTCCACCATGCATTTTGCGAATCTGTGAAACATGTAGCAAACCATCTTTGCCAGGAAGTAAGGAAATAAACGCACCGAACTGTGCAAGCTTTACAACAGTTCCGAGATAACGCTCTCCTACTTCAGGCATAGTTGGATTTGCGATGGCATTGATCTGCGCCTTAGCTGCATCAGCTGAAGTGCCATCAGTTGCACCGATGT
>CAYYFI010000017.1:0-20202 GCA_964471265.1 uncultured Actinomycetes bacterium
TCGTTTTCGGTACGAACAGGCTTGTAATCAAAGTGGCGCATGCCGTCGTAGTTATATCGTTCTAATAATTCGACTAAGAAGAAGGCGCTCTTTAAATCACCATGGCCGAATACAAAATCTTGATCGTACTTAGGTCCACGCTGACCATTTAAATCAATGTGGAATAACTTCTTCTGCCAGAGAGCCTGCGCAATTCCATGCACAAAATTCAAGTTAGCCATTTGTTCGTGGCCTACCTCGGGATTCAGCCCTACCAATTCTGGATGATCTAAAGTGCTAATGAATCCAAGTGCGTGACCAATGGTTGGCAAGAAAATATCACCACGCGGCTCATTTGGTTTTGGTTCCATTGCAAATTTGATGTCATATTTATTATCTAATACATACTGACCCAACACATTAAATGCTTCGCGATAACGTTCTAGCGCTACAAAAGCATCCTTAGAGCTTTCAGATTCCGCACCTTCGCGGCCGCCCCAACAAACATAAATCTTGGCGCCAAGTTCCACCGCAAGTTCGATATTTTTCATTACTTTTCTAATTGCATAACGACGAATATCTTTATCATTAGAAGTAAAAGCGCCATCTTTAAAAACAGGATGTGAAAATAGATTGGTAGTCGCCATCGGCACCTTCATGCCAGTTTCATTAAGCGCTTTCTTAAATCTATCAATATGGTGGCGGCGATTATTTTCATCTGAACCAAATGGAATTAAATCATCATCGTGAAAAGTAACTCCGTACGCACCGCGTTCTGCTAATTCTTTAACGGTGCGAACTGGATCTAAAGCTTCTCTTGTTGGATCTCCGAATGGGTCTCTTGCTTGCCAGCCAACGGTCCAAAGACCAAATGTAAATTTATCTGCAGGTGTTGGCGTATAAGTCATTACTAACCCTTTCATGCGACGATTTTGAATATCTCTAATCTATTACTAACCTACTCCAGTTCCAATACTCCAGCGGGAGTGGTGAAACGGCAGACACGCAGGTCTTAGGAACCTGTGCCTTACGGCGTGTGGGTTCAAGTCCCACCTCCCGCACTTGTAAAAAAATAAATCATTAAACAAATTGAAAAGTATTAAATTTACCTAGCTCTTCAAAACCAACTTTTTGATAAGTGGCAATTGCAGGTTGATTCTTAGCCATTACGCCTAAAGCAACATAATTAATACCTTGTTTATGTGCCTCAGTGATCAGCGCTTTGGTAATTTGTTTCCCTAGTCCCTTTCCCCGAAAGTTCTGATCAACCACGATTGCCGAGAGCACATAACCACCCGATTCCCACTGGCAGATTGCCCCTAACGCAACTCCATCAATACCAACCCAAGTCACAACTTCATCATCTCCTGCTCTAATAGATAGTTCAGGTGCATTTATTTCAATTAACTTGTTAATTTCTGAGTGATTTTCAAGGCGCTGATAGGCGATTTCAAAATTAGTAGTTTGTATGCCATATGCATCCCATTGACCCACTAATTTAAATTTAGAAGTAAATTCTTTTGGTGTATTTCTAGTTATTGTAAAACTACTCCACTTAGGGTCTATATAAGGTCGCGGACCAAAGCCAAAGCCAAAAAATGGATTATCTACGCGAGTTATCGACAGTGAATTTACATCGAATATTGCTTCAACAAATTTTGCTCTTGGGATCCAAATTTCAATAAATTCTCGCTTAATCGAGAGCATTGTTGCGGCATTTAAAAGTTCTTCAAAGTTCACTTAATAATTTCTCAACTCGGGATTTTATTTCATCTCTAATTACACGAACTGGTTCTATCCCCTGGCCTGCAGGATCATCTAGCTGCCAATCCTCGTAGCGTTTACCTGGGTAAAATTTGCAGGTATCACCGCAGCCCATAGTGATTACTACATCTGATGCAATCACCGCCTCGTCGGTCAGAATTTTAGGCTTGTTGTTTGCGATATCGATTCCCAACTCAGCCATAGCTTCGACTGCAACCGGATTAATAGTTTCTTTTGGAGCACTTCCTGCGGATAGCACTTCTACCTTGCCTGCACCAAGAGATTGCATAAAACCAGCCGCCATCTGAGAACGCCCCGCATTATGTACGCAAACGAATAAAACTGTTTTCATATGAATACAATTCTATATATGGAAATTCTAATTGCATCATTTTTTCTTCTCGTGGGAGCTGAAATTCGTAACGAGTTGGAGCATAAGAAAGAGTTAATTGCGCCGCTCTTAGCCGCTTTGGGTGGAATGGTGCTACCAGCACTACTTTTTAGAATAATGCAACCAGAATCAGATGCTTGGGGCGCTGTTATGCCAACTGATATCACTTTAGCATTGGCCGTTATTGCATTACTGGGCAAGCGTATTGATTCTAAATTAAGACTATTTGTACTAGCGCTTGCAGTTGCTGATGACTTTCTATCACTAATTGCGATTGGGATTTTCTATAGCGGTAAATTAAATCTGGCCACTGCCTCTTCCACCATATTTGCTGCAATTATTGGTGCGCTTTTGCCAAAGAAAGAAATAGTAATCAAGTATTTAACTCCTTGGTCTTTCTTTATAGTCACACCAGCGGTAGTAATTACACATTTACCTACCCATTTTGAATTCAATGCCACAGTTAGCTCATACGTAGTAGCTCGAATTATTGGAAAAGTGGTTGGAATTTCTCTGGTGGCTTGGTTTGTCATGAAGCGAGAAATGATTGGAGTCGGACTACTTTGCGGCATGGGAATGACAGTTTCTATAGTCATCGCTGAAATTTCAGTTTCTGGTAAAGAGTTGGAAAGTTTGCATTCTGGTATCTACATAGCCACGCTAATTTCTGGAGTTCTTGGGTATTTCTGGTTCAGATTTGCAAAGAGTTCGCAGTAACGAATAGTTCCTAGGAACTATTCGTTAATTCTTGTTATCTTCTCCCCTCCATTAGACAGAAGATACGAGGAGCGACATGTCTAACTATTCATTTGAAACTCTGCAGATTCATGCAGGTCAACAACCAGATCCAACTACTGGTGCACGTGCATTACCGTTATTCCA
The DNA here is from genome assembly GCA_964471265.1 of uncultured Actinomycetes bacterium. GTDB lineage: Bacteria > Actinomycetota > Actinomycetes > Nanopelagicales > Nanopelagicaceae > ZLKRG08. The sequence continues at coordinate 3,017 of CAYYFI010000017.1, forward strand.
AACAACTGCATATCAATTCCGTGACACTCAACATGCTGCCAATCTTTTTGGTTTAGCAGAACTTGGAAATATTTATACCCGCATCATGAATCCAACCCAAGATGCTGTGGAGCAACGAATTGCAGCTCTTGAAGGTGGCGTAGCTGCATTATTAGTTGCATCGGGTTCGGCAGCAACTACTTTCGCAATATTAAATTTGGCTGAAGCTGGTGATCATATTGTTTCTTCACCATCTCTTTACGGTGGAACTTACAATTTGTTCCATTACACCCTGCCAAAATTTGGCGTAGAAGTTAGCTTCGTTGATGATGCGAACAATCCAGATTCTTGGAAAAAGGCGATTAAGCCAAACACCAAAGCATTCTTTGGAGAAACTATTGCAAATCCTAAGAATGAAATTCTAGATATTGAAGCAGTTGCAAAAGTTGCACACGAAAATGGTTTGCCATTAATTGTTGACAATACGGTGGCCACTCCATACTTAATCAAACCAATCGAGCATGGTGCTGATGTGGTGATTCATTCCGCTACTAAATTCCTATCAGGTCATGGAAATGCAGTTGTCGGAGCCATTGTGGATTCAGGCAAATTTAATTATGCAAATTACCCAGAACGTTTTAAGAACTTTAATGAACCTGACCCTTCTTATCACGGCTTGGTTTACGCAGCCGCACTTGGGGAAGGTTCTGCATTCGGTGCAAATCTCTCATACATTTTCAAGATTAGATTAACTCTACTTCGCGATATCGGAGCTGCAGTTTCACCATTTAATGCTTGGTTACTTGCACAGGGACTTGAAACTTTGTCGCTTCGTATTGAGCGCCATGTTGAAAATACCAAGGCTGTTGCAGAGTGGCTTGAGAAACATCCCGACGTTGAAAAGGTTAACTATGCAAGTTTGGCTTCATCAAAATGGAATTCCTTAGCAAAGAAATATGCACCAAAGGGATCTGGTGCGGTACTCTCTTTTGAACTCAAAGGCGGCGTAGCAGCTGGAAAGAAATTTGTTGAATCTCTAAAACTCTTTAGCCATGTTGCAAATATTGGAGATGTTCGTTCTCTTGTTATTCATCCAGCAACTACAACGCACTCACAATTATCACCTGAAGAGCAATTAGCTGCAGGTGTAACGCCTGGTTTGGTACGACTAAGCCTTGGTCTTGAAAATATCGCGGATATCAAGAGCGACCTTGAGGCCGGTTTTAAAGCAGCAAAGGGCTAATTAGCCTGATTTCAACTCTTAATACCCCGCTATCACTCCTCGGTAGCGGGGTATTAGTTTCTCTACCAATCTATTAAAGTTGCCCACCTGAAGTTAAGGAGCAATAAATGGCAAAGAAAAACGGATTCTTCAACTGGGTTGGTTACAAAGAAGAGAACGAACCATCTATGTCATCAGTTGACCGTATTCGTGAATTAGAATCTCAATTAGCTGACTTACGATCACGTCGCGACATCCGCTCACTTTCAAAAGAAGAATTTGAAATTTTGGCAACCGAAACCGCGCTGACGATGATTAAGTCGGCACAGGTTCGCGAAGCTAAGGCCCAAGCAGCATCAGATCGTCTGGTTAATGAAACTCAACGCCAAGCGAAAGATGCCTTAGAGGCAGCACAAGAAAAAGCACAATCAATTCTTAGCGGCGCGGAAGCACGTGGTCGTAAATATATTAAAGCAGCTGAAACTGAGGCCACTGAAAAAATCGAACAAGCAGAAATTACCGCCGAAGAACTTTTGGATCAGCGTAAGCGCGAAGGATCTGCAATTGTTAATAGTGCTAAACGAGAAGGCGATGTAATCATTGGTGAGGCTTCCCGAGATGTTTTGGAATATCGCCAATGGTTAAACAGCGTGATGGAAGAAGCTGGTCGACTTTACAAAATTCAAACTCAGTCACTTGATGCAGCACAAGAAGCCATTCATGCAAGTCGAAACAGACTAGAAAGTGCTTACAGCCGTCTAGCTGAATTGCGTAATAATGTTTTGGAAAATATTAAAGAAGATGGCAAATTAATTTCAAAGGAACCACTTCGCGTAAAAAGCGAACGAACTAAAACTGCGATTGCGGCGCCAAAAAAGAAAAAAGCTGCTTCAAAATCAAATAAAAAGAAATAGTCGAAGTTTATGGCTACCCCGAAAGGGATTAGATACATCCCCGCTATCGATGGCCTACGTGCAATCGCAGTTATTGCAGTCATGCTCTACCACTTGGGCTTTAGCTGGATTCCTGGTGGCTTTCTAGGAGTAGATCTTTTCTTCGTAATATCTGGTTATGTAATTACCCGTCTATTGCTTGATTCAATACAAAGATCTGGTGGATTAGATTTGCGTGGGTTTTATGTGGGCCGTATTCGCAGACTACTTCCTCCATTGATATTTATGTTAGTAATAACGGCAATCTTTGTCGGAGTTTGGGCACCAGATTCAATGCGTAGATTCTTAACCGATGCACCATTTGCAATTACTGGACTGATGAATTGGTGGTTGGTCTTTAAACATCAAGATTACTTTGAAAGTTTTGGAAGACCACCTTTGTTACAACATACCTGGTCATTAGGTGTTGAAGCTCAGTATTACTTAATTTGGCCATTAATTCTCTACTTTGTTTTGAAGGTTTTCGGCAAGAAAGTTATTCCAACCGCAGCGTTAGCCATTGCCACATTTTCAGGTATCGCACTATTCCTGGCTTCAGTTCGAGCTGATATCTCTTCTACTCAAGCTGTTAGCCATGTTTATTTTGGAACCGACACACACTCAATCGGACTATTTCTAGGTTCTGCATTAGCAGTGAGTTGGATTCCGCAAAATTTACGAGTTAATATTGAAAAGAGAGCGCAAGATTTTATTGATTTCATCGGAGTATTTGGGCTAATCGGAATTATTGCTTCTTTTCTTTTTATTCAAGAGGCTGATCCGACTGCATATCGAATTGCATTTCCATTAGTTGGAATCTTTGGAAGTGCAATCATCATGTCTATTGTGCATCCAGCTTCGAGATTTGCACCAATCTTGCAGAATTCTTTTTTAGTTTGGGTTGGTGAACGCTCATATGCAATTTACTTATGGCATTGGATAGTTTTTCAAGTTACTCGCCCGGCACAAGATTTAGAAGGATCTACTTGGGCTTTATACACCTTTAGAATTTTGGTGGTCTTTGCCCTTGCCGACATTTCACAACGTTGGATTGAAGTTCCAGTTAGAAATGGTGCGATTTCCAACTGGCTACGAGGTATGAAATATCGAACTAAAGAAGTACAACGCAGACAGAAAGCTACCGCCGGAGTCGTTTCATTGGCACTTCTAGCAACCGTTGCCATGGTGAGTAGTAATGCCATTGAAATTGCGGATCGAAATAATGCAGTAGTTAAGCAAATGTTTAAAGACGATCAAGTAGCAACTATCAGTAAAATCGAAGGTTTATGGGTAGTTGGAGATTCAGTCATCTTAGGAATCAGAAATGAACTGGAATCTAAGGAGCATATAGGTCTAATCAATGCTCGAGTAGGTCGTCAAGCAGCGGAATTATTAACAGTTATTAAGCATGACAAATCCAAAATGGTCGGAATGAAGACAGTTATCAATTTGGGAAATAACAATAGATTAACCAGTTCTGAAGTCAGCGATATATTTTTAGAACTTAAAGATCAACCATTAGTAATTGTGGTTAACACTGCCGTGCCTCGAGGTTGGCGTGACGAGAATAATCTATTAATAAAAACTGAAGCCGATAAGTATCCAAATTTTAGAGTTGTGGACTGGGCTAATAAATCAGAAAACCATCCGGAGTTTTTCGCTCCGGATGGTGTTCATCTGATTCCTGCCGGTATTGCGGCCTATGTTTCCGCAATTACCGAATATTTCTAATTACTTATACTGTCCTGGCAGACCGAATACTTTTCCTTCTGCTTTTTGACCATCGTTGTAAACAGCTGAAATCTTGAATGACATCCATCCATTGTCATCACTCTTGGTGATGTCATATTTAGTCACATCAGTACCAACCATGGCTAGTTCGGTAAATTCGCCACCATTGGTTGCAACTTCAATGCTGTAACCCTTAAGGCCATCCATCGCAGTTGTTGCATTCCAGAAGATTGTCGCACCATCTGCGGTGTAGTGAGCCACAATTCCAAGAGGAGCAGCAATATTCGTAACTGCCGGTGTTGAAGATTCTGTAGGAGATGCTTCTGCAGTTGGTGTTGCGCTGTCAGAAGGAGCTGGTTCGTTTGAAGAATTAGATGAATTAGAAATTGCAATTGCACCAAGCGCTAAAATTCCAATTACGACTGCAAGCACAACGCGATTTGATCCACCTTGCTTCTTTGATGGAGCAACAGATGCGGCTGGCTTTGCTTCAACACTCTTAGGCGCAGACGGCGCTACTGATGCGCTGGTAACTGCTACTGCTGGAGTGGTGCGTTTTGCAGGTGCCTTCTTAGCAACCTTCTTAGCAACTTTTTTAGCTGGAGCTTTCTTCGCAACTTTCTTAACTGCCGCTTTCTTCGCAGCTTTCTTCACAACTTTTTTTGCTGGTGCTTTTTTCGCAGCCTTTTTTGCAGGCGCTTTCTTAGCGGCCTTCTTTGCAACTTTCTTTGTAGCCACTTAGTTCTCCTAAATAATTTGGCTTAATAACTGGGGAAATTTTAGCCGATTATGTATGGAGCGATGGCTCGCATCGCTTTACCGCGATGACTAATTGCATCTTTTTCCTGCGCAGAAAGCTCGGCGGATGAGCAATTCAAGCCATCTGGCTGGAAAAGTGGGTCATAACCAAAGCCACCAGTGCCTTTTAATTGATGCAAGATCTTGCCGTAAAAGCGCCCCTCTTCTACTTTTTCAAAGCCATCAGGGCGAACATATGCAGCTACACAAATGAAATAGGCGCCTCGTTTTTCATCAGGCACATCTCTTAATTCAAGGAGCAATTTTTCATTATTTGCCTCATCGCCTTTTCCCGAATATCGAGCTGAAAAAAGTCCCGGCGCTCCATTTAGCGCATCGACACATATCCCACTGTCATCTGCTAAAGCAGAATGTCCAGTTAATTTACAAACCGTTCGCGCTTTCAAAAGAGAATTTTCTTCAAAAGTTTCCCCAGTTTCTTCAATGTCACCGATATCTGGAAAAACGTCAAGTCCAACTACTTCCAAATTTGTGGCTCCAAATTCCGCCAGAATCCGACGAAACTCAATTACTTTGCCGGAATTTTTAGTTGCTAAAACTAATTTCATGAAAGTGAATTAATTTGTAACTTAGCCAGCTCTGCGCAGCCTTCAACTGCCAAATCCAGTAAAGAATCTAAAAGTTTCCTATCGAATGGTTCACCTTCAGCGGTTCCCTGTACTTCTATAAATTTACCGGTACCAGAAATCACCACATTCATATCGGTTTCGGCACGAACATCTTCTTCGTAGCAAAGGTCAAGCATTGGTACGCCATCAATTATTCCAACTGATACTGCAGATACGGATTCCTTTAAAACTTTCGCGTCAGCTTTTACATGTCCATTTGCTTTAGCCCATGTAATTGCATCTGATAATGCAACATAAGCTCCAGTTATAGCCGCAGTACGTGTACCACCATCTGCTTGCAAAACATCACAATCCAAAACAATTGTATTTTCGCCAAGTGCATGATTATCAATCACTGCACGCAATGATCTACCTATTAATCTAGAAATCTCTTGAGTTCTGCCGCCTAATTTACCTTTAACGCTTTCACGATCAGAACGAGTATGAGTTGCGCGAGGTAACATGGAATATTCTGAAGTAACCCAACCTTTTCCAGAATCCTTTAACCATCGTGGCACACCTGGAGTAAATGAAGCTACGCATAACACGCGAGTGTTTCCAAATTCAACAATTACTGAACCCTCTGCATTGTTTAGCCAATTGCGAGTAAATTTGATTTCGCGCAGTTGATTATTTTGACGTCCGTCATTGCGTGGCATTGATACTCCTTAAAGGTCCTGGTGTTGGACTTTATTTACTTCTGGTCCCAAGAAACGTCGGGCCAAAATTTCAAATTGATATGAATCTCCGGTTGCCAAGAATTCATGGGTTGGAGGTGTTGAAGATAACTCACGAAGTAAGTGTTTTTCGACTAACACTCTATATAAATCTTTTGCCGTTTCTTCTGCTGATGAAACTAAAGTGACTCCATCACCCATTACATATGAGATGACGCCTGTTAAAAGCGGATAGTGAGTGCAACCTAAAACTAAAGTATCTACATTGGCATCAATCATTGGTTTTAAATATTCTCGCGCGATTGCAGTGATCTCAGCACCGGTAGTCTCACCACGTTCAACATATTCCACAAATCTAGGACATGCTTTTGAAGTAATATTTAAATGTGGTGCGGCAGCAAAAGCATCTAAATATGCACCTGAATCAATAGTGGCATTAGTTCCGATTACGCCGACTTTTCCGCTTCGAGATGCGGCTACTGCTCTGCGAGCTGCAGGTTGAATAACTTCAATGATTGGTATTTGAAACCTCTCGCGAGCATCACGTAACATCGCAGAACTTGCAGTATTACATGCGATAACAACTGCTTTGCAACCACGCTTAACTAAAAATTCAATAATTTCTAAAGAGAATTCACGAACTTCAGCAATTTTTCGTGGGCCATAAGGTCCTCGAGCGGTGTCGCCGATATAAATAGTTGATTCATTAGGTAGCTGATCAATTATTGCTCTAGCAACGGTTAAGCCACCTACACCAGAATCGAAGATTCCAATTGGTGCCGAACTCGAGCTGCTCACGCTCGTAATCTTATTAGACCTTTAGATACTTACGAAGTGTGAGCGTAGAAGCAACAATTGAAACAACTAAACCAGTCAGCAATAGCCAACCAGATGCAATCCAAACCTGACCCCAGCCAAAGAATTTTGTAAATGTAAGCAGTGGCGCAATTTTGCTATCAATTACCGATTTGATTCCTGCTAAGAGCCCTGTTGCCAACATCCATCCTACGAATGCAGAGAAGACACCTTCTAGTAAAAACGGTAATTGAATAGACCAACTAGTCGCGCCAACCAGTTTCATTACATTGGTTTCACGACGGCGATTAAAGGCCGCAATCCGAAGAGTGTTACTAATTAAAAGTGCGGCGGTAAGTACCGAAGCTAATCCAACTGCAAGCGCGCCATTTCTAAGCACACCTAATAATTTAAAGAATTTATCAAGAATGGTTCTTTGGTCTTGGACTACATCAACTCCAGGACGTCCGGTAAAAGCAGAAACTACAACTCCATATTGTGTTGGATCTTTTAATTTAACTCTGAAAGATTCTGGTAATTGGTCCGCTGTGACATTTTGTGCAATTGCAGAGCCTTTAAATCGCTCTTGAAAATGTGAGAAAGCTTCAGATTGAGATTCGTAATAAACCTTATCTACAACTGGAAGAGCTTGTAAATCCTGCTGAATTGAAAGTCGCTGTTCTTGAGTTACCACACCAGTTGCGCATGAAGAAGATTCGGATAATGAACTACATAAGAATACAGAAACTTCAATCTTGTCATACCAATAATCTTTCATAGCTTTCACTTGCGCATTTGAAAGCAAACCGATACCCAGAAGACTCAACGAAATTGCAGTGGTTACCATGACTGCAAAGGTCATGGTTGCATTTCGGCGTAATCCAATTCCAACTTCACTTGCAATAAATCTTGCGCGCATTTAATTACCCCGTATATCCATAAACGCCACGTACTTGATCGCGAACCACATTTCCATGATCCAACTCAATTACTCGCTTACGCATTTGATCCACAATTCCAGAATCATGCGTAGCCATTAAAACAGTCGTACCTTCGCGATTGATACGATCTAACAACTTCATGATTCCAATAGATGTAGCCGGATCAAGATTTCCGGTTGGTTCATCAGCAATTAGAATTGGTGGCTTAGTTACATATGCTCTTGCAATAGCAACTCGCTGCTGTTCACCACCAGAAATTTCGGATGGCTTGCGATCTCCTTTGTCCTCTAAGCCAACTAGCTCGAGTACTTCAGGGACTTCGCGATTTATTTCCTTTTGTGAGTGACCCAATACGTGGAGTGCGAAAGCTACATTCTCTGTAATGGTTTTGTTTGGCAACAATCTAAAATCTTGGAACACAGTTCCGACTTGGCGGCGAAGATCTGGAACTTTATGATTTGGCAGAGTATTTAAATCTTTACCAGCTACATGAATGGTGCCGGTGGTCGGGCGTTCTTCACGAAGCACCAGTCTTAAAAAAGTTGATTTACCGGAACCAGAGAGTCCAACGAGGAAGACAAATTCGCCTTTTTCAATTTCCAGATTTACATTATCGAGCGCTGGACGATCGGTACCTGGATAAATCTTGCTGACGTTTTCAAATCGGATCATAACCAGGCAAGTTTAGGTAACTACCGTACTTTTTCATGCTATTTCGCTCAATTCTCAGTAAATTCTTGAGCGTAAAGTGATTTATTACGCAGTGCGGCGCCAGCGTATTCCTGATTCGATAAAGTCATCAATTTCACCATTTAGAACTGCTTGCGTATTTCCTGTCTCATGGTCAGTACGCAAATCTTTAACCATCTGATAAGGGTGCAAAACATAAGAGCGCATTTGATTTCCCCATGAACCAGAGTTACTTCCTTTCAATGCATCAATCTTTGCTTGCTCTTCTTGACGCCTACGTTCAAGCAACTTTGATTGCAAAACGGCCATAGCCGTTGCTTTATTTTGAATTTGCGAACGTTCATTCTGACAGGAAACCACAATTCCCGTAGGCATATGTGTAATACGTACTGCTGAATCTGTAGTGTTTACACCTTGACCGCCTGGTCCGGAAGACCTATAAACATCTACTCGAATTTCTTTTTCATCTATTTCAATATGATCACTTTGATCCACAACTGGTACTACTTCAACGCCACAAAAAGATGTGTGTCTACGGCTTTGCGAATCAAATGGAGAAATTCGCACCAAACGGTGTGTTCCTTGTTCTACAGATAAAGTTCCGTAAGCGTATGGAGCGCTGACTCGAAAAGTAGTCGATTTAATACCAGCTTCTTCGCCATATGAGGTTTCTAAAACATCAACTTTATAGTTATGGCGTTCGCAATACCTTAAATACATTCGACTAATCATTTCAGCCCAATCACAAGCTTCGACGCCACCAGCCTCTGAGCGGATTGTTACTAATGCTTCACGTTCATCATATTCACCTGACAACAAAGTTTGTACTTCTAACTCACTTAAAACTTTGGTGATTGCATCCAATTCTTTATCAGCGTCGGCATAAGCGCTCTTATCGCCAGCTTCTTCAGCTAATTCAAGTAAAACTGGCACATCATCAATACGTCTGCGTAACGTAGTCAATTTATTTATCTGTGCTTGAGTATGGCTTAACTTAGAGGTAATTCTTTGAGCATTATCGGTGTCATTCCATAAATCTGGTGCACCAGCTTCTATCTCTAATTTCGAAGCATCTTCTTTTAATTTAGGAAGATCTAAAACTTTTTCGATGCCTGAAAGCGTCTGACTAAGGGCAGAAATCTCCCCGTTGTAATCACGTTCGGCCATGCGTCTAGTTTAGCGTTCTCCAACATCATCCATTAACGCTTGAATCAGACTCTCCTGCAACCAACCTAACCAGGTATAAACAGCATATACAGCTCTAAGCGGATCATCGGGTTTTAGTAATTCAAGATGTTCTTGTTGTGTATCTTCAATTTTTAATCGAACACCTAAGGCTAAGCGAATGTCATTTAGTCCACCTAGCCAAGCATTTGCACCTTCATGATCCAACACAATCGGTTGGTCTCCTGCATTTATCAGATTACTTCGAATCGCCATTGAATGTGCACGTTTTTTATCGCGCAAAGTTGATTCGGTATATCTACGAAATTCTGAAGCTGCATTTTCATCTGCATAAGCATTTGGTAGCAAACGAAGTAATACCTCGTCTTCAGGAGGAGCATCATGAACTGTAATTCCAACCATTGCGGCAAGAGGATCTTCGTGGGCATGATCAACTCTCTCAGCCAATAATTCGATAATTTGCTCGCTCAGATTAATCAAAACTTCACGCTCAGATTCAGAGAATTTGGCCTGGTATTCATTTTCCCCATGCCGCTTGAAATGAGTAGGTTCTTTACTATTCATAACTCTTCTTTAGAAATTGTGGCCCAAAGTCCATATTCGTGAAGTCTTTGAACATCACGTTCCATTTCTTCGCGGGAACCATTTGAAACTACCGCTTTGCCATCGTTGTGTACTTTCAACATTAACTCAGTTGCATGTTCCTTGGTGTAACCAAAAAGTTCCATAAAAACGTAAGTTACATAAGACATTAAATTAACAGGATCATCCCAAACTACACATACCCAAAGTCGGTCATTACTGAAAATAGCTTTGAGTTCTTCATCAAGTTGAGTATTTGTCTTGACCATAGTCCAATTTTACTTACAGTTTTTTACTAGCGAAGCACAACTGTGACCGCCGCAGATTGTGAGCCGCCAGAGCTGACGCGCAAATTAACAAATGGGCTCAATCCGGCTGTATAAGTAAAGGAATAAGCTCCATTACTATCGGTAACAGCTGTGGCTACTTGAATCCATTTACCATCAAATCTTTCCAGCATTACCGGAACCGCTTTTCCAGGGTTCACAATTCCCGATACCGTAAATTTACTATTTAGCAAAACGCTAGTTGGTGCGGAAATTTTTATCTGAGGTTTAACTTTTATTACCTGCTCATTCGAAATTCCCTCAAGACGTTCCCAAGTTCCATCACTTCTTAATCGAATATTTTGATTCTGCCCTAGATAGATAGGAAACTTAATCTGACCATCTGTACCTGTATTTAACATCGTAATTTCACGCCAGTTAATATCGGCAGCACTTTTTACTTCAATATGAACAGGTAGTCCAGCAATTGGTTGTTTGTCTGCCAATGTGAAAGTACCCGTCAAATTAATTGGTTGTCCATAAGTAAATTCTGAAAGGTCGCTAGAAACATTTGAAATTACTTTATCTGGTGCAATAGATAAGGCGACATTTCTAATATTTGTCATTGATTGCGTGTCTTCAAAACCAATAGTCCAAGCAACCACGCCACCTAAGCGATATTTAGCTACCAATTCTGCTCTCGCTTGATATGCACGAGCATCTTGGTACCAAGCCGTTCTGGTTGCTGTACAACTTGTTGATAATCCAGTAGCAGTATTTCCGTTATAAACCTTCTGGTAAGTGAAAGTAGCTTCTTGATGAGTTTCGTTATATTGAATAGTTGCGCCATATCCTGCTGCCAGATTTGCTGCATTACTCATAACAAAAGTAGCCGCTTTTGCGCCTGCTACTACAGTTTTAGCAACATCAGCTGGACAAATACCGTCAACTTTAGTTACCCAATCGCGGCCATAACCAGCAAGTCCTACAAAAACTTTTGAAGCTGGCATTATTGACACTGCATATTTCAAAGTGCTCTCAGTCCAAGAAAGTGGGCCAATTGGTCCAGGTTTTGCAACTGAATAGTCATAAGTCATAATTCTTAATCGATCAATCACTGTGGCAATGTCAGCCCAGGCATAGACGTAATAGCCTTTTTTACCACTCGCCGGATCTAATAAATATGGTGTGGTTATTGAAAGTAATTTGCCATTGGAATGAAGTGTCTCGCTTAGCAATTTTACGAAAGCCACCCAATAAGGCTTGGTTTTATCCCAACTGGTATTGCCATCTACAAATGCAAAGTTTTCAAAATCCAAATCTATTCCATCAAAATTATTTGCAAGCACCAAATCATTAATGGCCTTTACCGCTGCTTGGCGACCATTCTCAGTAGATAATAAATTCGAAAGTACTAATTTATCGGTGCCATCTGTAATAGTCGGAATTATTGTTAGCCCTGCGCTTTTCATTGTGGCCAGCGGAGTGGCAATTGGCACGCTTGGATTTGCAGGTGAATACAAATCAGTAATGGTGACCTTATTTCCGCTGTATTTGAGGGTGTACCAAAAAGGCATTACTTCACGAATTAGATCAATATTATTTAGCACCGCTGGCAATGAAGTTTTCATTGAATAATAAGGGACCCAACCACTGTAAATTTTTCTTGGTTGCGGATTTTCTGCAAAAGCCGGGGCTAGTGAGAGCGCAAGAATCACCGCGATTGCGGGAAATATTCGAGCTCTCTTATGCATAAGTGGGAGTTTACTTTTATAGGTAGAATTATCAGATGAAGGACTTACTGCGAACCGCAGATTTATCTCGCGATGATGTTGAGTTATTGCTTGATACTTCTGCAAAGTTTGCCGCAGAGCCACTTTCGGCTCCGGAACAGCTCAGAAATAAATCTGTTGCGATCTACATGACCAAACCTTCTACTCGAACTCGCCTAGCTTCCGAAACTGCCACTGCACATCTTGGTGGGACACCGATATTTATTCGTGGTGATGAACTTCAACTAGGCCGTGGTGAAACAATTTCAGACACTGCCAAAGTTATTAGCGGTTTTTGTGATGCTTTAATTATTCGAACTTTCAAGCAATCAGATGTTGACGAATTAGGTGCTAACGCCAATATTCCAGTAATTAATGCGCTTACAGACGATGACCACCCAACTCAATTGCTTGCAGATTGGGTCACCATCAGAGAAGTTTTTGGAAAAGATATTTCAGGTCGGAAATTTTCTTATTTTGGCGATGGCAATAACATGACAAATTCCTGGTTAGTTATGGGAGCCATTATGGGCGCGCATGTTGTAGCTGCCACTCCTACTGGAAAATGGGCACCCGATCAAAAATATGTAGCACTAGCGAATGAGATTGCTAAACATTCAGGTGGCAGTGTTGAAATCACAAATGATCCAATTACGGCTGCAAAAGATGCCTCTGTAATTTATACAGACGTATGGATGTCAATGGGTGATCCTGAGTCTGAAAGAATTGAAAAATCAAAAGTGCTAGCCCCTTTTGCTATCACCGAGTCTCTAATGTCACATACTGCAAAAGATTCTATTTTTATGCACTGTTTGCCTGCACATCGTGGCGAAGAAGTTGAAGCCAGCGTAATCGATGGAGCTAAATCAGTAATTTGGCGGGAAGCATTTCATCGCCGAACCACAATTCAAGCATTGCTCTATCACCTGGTTCGACATGAATTAAAGGGTCGCAACTAGTAACTAACGCTTTGCATGGGTACATTTGCGTTATGCGCGTAGCAGTTCCCAAAGAAATTAAGGCTGGAGAGAAGCGTGTTGCGCTGGTTCCAGATGTAATAAATAAATTCACCAAACTTGGATATGAAGTAGTAATAGAAAGTGGCGCTGGTATTCATGCCCAGGCCACCGATAAAGATTATGAAGCTGTTGGTGCCAAAATCCAGAATGAAGTATTTAAAGAGGCAGATATTGTGCTTTCGGTGCAACCACTCTCAGCAGCTCAATCCGCGCAACTTAAAAAAGGCGCGGTAACCATCTCATTTTTATCTCCTACAAATTCAATTGAAAATATTGAGGCCCTAGCAAAAGCTGGCGCTACTGCATTTTCTATGGAATTAGTGCCAAGAATTTCCCGCGCGCAATCTATGGATGCGTTAACTTCACAGGCACTATGTGCTGGATATAAAGCAGCGCTAATGGGTGCAGAACTAAGTCCAAGATTTTTTCCATTGCTAATGACGGCTGCCGGAACAGTAACTCCCGCGCAAGTTTTAGTTCTTGGAGCAGGTGTAGCTGGTCTGCAGGCAATTGCAACTGCACGTCGACTAGGTGCAGTAGTAAGTGCATACGATGTTCGTCCTTCATCTGCCGATGAAGTTAAATCTATGGGTGCATCATTTATCGACTTAAACTTAGAATCTTTAGCTGGTGCGGGTGGATATGCCCGTGAAATGACCGAAGAGCGCGCAAAGCAACAACAAGATTTACTTACTCCTTATATAGCCAAATCAAATGTAGTAATTACAACGGCAGCCGTGCCAGGAAGACAAGCACCTAGATTAATGACCAAAGCAATGGTTGATGCCATGGCACCTGGTTCAGTAATTATTGATCTGGCAGCCGAAACTGGTGGAAATGTTGAAGGTTCAAAACCTGGAGAAACTATTACCACAGATGGTGGTGTAATTATTTGGGGTGGTAAAGATGTGCCTAGCTCTTTACCATTTCATGCCTCAAGTTTATATTCGCGTAACTTACTCAATCTGTTAACGCTAATTACAGTACCTGCAAAAGATGGCGAACCAGTCTCATTAAACATTGATTTTGAAGATGAAATTGTTACTGCATCGGCATTAACACATAACGGTTCAAGGAGAAATTCATGAGCAATGGTTTAGCGTTATTAGCTATTTTTACGCTGGCAGTATTCGTCGGATTTGAAGTGGTTTCGAAAGTGTCCACCACGTTACATACGCCGCTAATGTCAGGTGCAAATGCCATCCATGGAATCATCTTGGTTGGCGCCATACTGGTTGCTGGACATGCTGATGGTGGTCTGCAATTAGTTTTAGGCGTAATCGCAGTCGTGCTGGCCACAATTAACATGATCGGTGGCTTTGTAGTTACAGATCGAATGCTTGAGATGTTCAAAGGAAAGAAATAATGAGTCGAAATCTTTATGACTTATTAGGTTTGGTTTCTTCAGTTGCATTCATCTTGGCTCTTAAGGGACTCTCCTCTCCAAAAAGCGCCCGCCGTGGAAATGTAATTGGTGCCGCCGGCGCGGGACTCGCAACTTTTGTAGTTTTCTTTTACAAGAGCGAAGAAGGTTCATTACATAATTTGCCTTGGATATTAGGAGCACTTGCATTAGGTATTGCATTTGGAGTACCTGCGGCACGCATGGTTCAGATGACTCAAATGCCACAAATGGTGGCGCTATTTAATGGTGTAGGTGGTGGAGCTGCTGCACTAGTTGCCATTGTCGAATATTTAAATCTTGGAGAATCTGCCTCGACGCTTGCAGTTATTGCCACCGTTTTTACTGTCGTTGTTGGCTGCATTTCATTTAGTGGCTCAATAGTCACCTTTTTAAAATTGCAAGAACTTATGACTACTCGCCCGGTGATCTTTCCTGGTGGCAGATTCGTAATCGGTGCAACGTTAGCCGGAATTATTGTGAATGCTGGATTTGTAATAGTGCAAGGCGGAAACACTCTGCTAGAACTATTAGCAATACTTTCTTTAATTTTTGGTGTGTTATTTGTACTTCCGGTGGGTGGCGCTGATGTTCCAATTGTAATTTCACTACTTAATGCATTTACCGGATTAACAGTTGCCGCAAGCGGATATGTACTAGAAAACATTCTATTAATTGTGGCTGGAACACTAGTTGGAGCATCCGGAACAATTCTGACTCGTCTGATGGCAGTTGCTATGGGCCGCTCAGTTATGGGCACTTTGTTTGGCGCATTTACCGCTAAAGCAGTATCTGGAAGTGGCGAGCAAGAAACTCGTCCGGTTCGAAGTGGCTCGCCAGATGATGTTGCAATTTTGCTTAATTATGCTCGCCGAGTTGTAATTGTTCCAGGTTACGGATTAGCGGTTGCACAAGCACAACACACAATTCGCGAAATGGCTGATTTGCTAAGTGCAAAAGGTATAGACGTAGCTTACGGAATTCATCCAGTTGCAGGGCGTATGCCAGGACATATGAATGTGTTATTAGCAGAAGCAAATGTCCCATACGAACAATTGGTTGAAATGGAAGATGTAAATCCAACTTTTGCCCAAACCGATGTAGCGCTGGTAGTTGGTGCAAA
The DNA here is from genome assembly GCA_964471265.1 of uncultured Actinomycetes bacterium. Taxonomy (GTDB): domain Bacteria; phylum Actinomycetota; class Actinomycetes; order Nanopelagicales; family Nanopelagicaceae; genus ZLKRG08. The sequence goes on from CAYYFI010000017.1 coordinate 18,760, forward strand.
TGACGTGGTAAATCCAGCCGCTAAGACCACTCCTGGTGCGCCAATTTATGGCATGCCAATCTTGGATGTAGATCAAGCTGCAAATATTATTTTCTTAAAGCGCTCAATGCGTCCAGGATTTGCAGGCATTGAAAATGAATTGCTCTACGATCCAAAGACCACTCTTTTATTTGGTGATGCCAAAGCCTCACTGACAAAAGTTGTCAGCGCGCTAAAGTCGCTCTAATTCTGTAACAAGTCGGTCAATATCTTCTTTTATTGAATAAGGTGCAAGACCGGCGCGAATTGCACCACCATCTCCTAAACCTAATTTGTGTGATGCCTCGTAAGCATAGAAGTTATGACATGGTGCATTAACTTTTGCTTTTGCAAGAGTTTTATAAATATCTACGCCATTCTTTCCCACAAAATTAAAATACAAAGTAGGTGTTCGTAATTTTGCGTGGCCATAAGTTTTTACGCCTGGAAGTGCTTTGATTTGGCTCTCCATATACTCAAATAACGGGTGCTCATACTCTTCCAAAGCTTTCATTGATTTAACAATTCGCTCCCTACGAGTACCAGTTGCTTCATGATCTAATCCCGCAACAAATTCAATGGAAGCAGTCACACCTGCCATGATTTCATATGGCAAAGTGCCAAATTCAAAGCGTTCAGGAACCACTGTTGTAGAGGGCGCCAGCTTGTCATTCTTAATTGACTCTAATAGTGCTGGGTCTACGACCATCGTTCCGCAGTGAGGACCGAAAATCTTGTACGAAGAAAATCCAATGAAATCAGCGCCAATTGCTTTGAAATCAATTGCAGCATGTGGAGTTAGATGAACTGCATCAACTAAAAAGAGCGCGCCTACGCTATGAACTGCCTTTGCAATTTCAGCAATATCAGGACGCGTTCCTAAGGTATTCGCAGCACCAGTACATGCCACAAATTTTGTTTTATTAGTTAAAAGTTTTGAGATTGCTTCAACTGAAAGTTCTGCAGTTTCGACATCAAACTCTGCCCACTTAACAGTAACGCCTTTACTTTCTGCTGCTTGTACCCATGGACGGATATTCGAATCATGATCTAATCGAGTCACGATAATTTCGTCACCAGGGTTCCAACTTTTAGCCAAATTCCTTGACATGTCATAAGTTAATTGAGTCCAACTACGCCCGTAGATAACTCCTTTTGGAGCGCAATTGAGTAAATCTGCCACAGCATGGCGATAATCATGAACGCACTTTTCAGCATTCTGCTCTGACAAAGTGACTGTATTTCGATTAGATGTTGGTTGCGTTATTGCATTTGCAATTGCTAAGCCAACTGATTTCGGAACTTGAGATCCACCAGGTCCATCAAAAAATGCAATCCCTGATTCAAGAGATGGAAATTCTTTTCTGATTCGATTTACGTCAAATGCCATGAAGCGAAATTAGTCCGATAAACACAAAAGCGCCA
>CAYYFI010000018.1:0-18553 GCA_964471265.1 uncultured Actinomycetes bacterium
AAACAATTACATTTTGATGAAGTTGCACGTCGCGCCATGGAGCGCGGCGTCAACATTCTTGCAGATACCGTAAAGGTAACTCTTGGTCCTAAGGGACGTAACGTGGTTATCTCTAAATCTTTTGGTGCACCAACTATTACCAATGATGGTGTAACAATCGCTAAGGAGATTGAACTTTCGGATCCAGCGGAGAATATGGGCGCACAACTTGTAAAAGAAGTTGCTACCAAGACCAATGATGTTGCAGGTGACGGAACTACAACAGCTACCGTGCTTGCACAAGCTATGGTCAAAGAAGGTCTTCGCAATTTAGCTGCCGGTGCTCAACCAATGGATTTAAAGCAGGGAATTGAAGCGGCAGTTGCAAAAGTTTCCGAAACCTTGCGCGCAAATGCCACACCAATCAGCGGAAAAGAGCAGATTGCAAACGTAGCCACAATCTCTGCACAAGATCGCGCAATTGGCGAATTAATTGCAGAGGCCATGGAAAAAGTTGGCAAAGATGGCGTAATTACAGTGGAAGAATCTTCAACTACTGCGCTAGAACTCGATTTCACCGAAGGTATGCAGTTTGATAAAGGCTTTATCTCACCATATTTCGTAACTGATACTGATCGCATGGAAGCAGTGCTTGATGATCCTTATATCTTGATTACTGCAGGCAAAGTTTCTGCGCTGGCAGAGCTATTGCCAATCCTGGAAAAGGTTGCGCAAGCTTCAAAACCGCTATTAATCATTGCCGAAGATGTTGAAGGCGAAGCGCTTTCAACTTTGGTAGTAAATAAGATGCGCGGCGTATTCACCTCTGCTGCAGTTAAAGCTCCAGGTTTTGGCGATCGCCGCAAAGCGATGCTTGAAGACATGGCAATTCTTACCGGTGCCACCGTGGTAACTACAGATATCGGAATGAAGCTTGATCAAGTTGGTCTTGAAGTGCTTGGACATGCACGTCGAGTAGTGCTTGATAAAGATAACACCACAATTGTCGATGGCGCTGGTGATAAGAAGCGCGTGCAAGATCGCATCTCTGAACTTCGCAAAGAGATCGAAATTACCGACTCTGATTGGGATCGCACTAAGTTGCAAGAGCGCTTAGCAAAACTTGCTGGTGGCGTTTGCGTAATTAAAGTTGGTGCACACACTGAAGTTGAGTTGAAAGAGAAGAAGCATCGTCTTGAAGATGCAATCTCAGCAACTCGCGCTGCAGTCGAAGAAGGTATTGTGGTCGGCGGCGGCGCAGCACTTGTGCATGCAGTTGATTCACTTGAAGGCGATCTTGGATTTACTGGCGATAAGGCAGTTGGTGTTCGCTTAGTTCGTAAAGCTGCAGATGAACCACTTCGTTGGATTGCTGAAAATGCCGGTCTTGAAGGTTACGTAGTTGTATCAAAGGTCCGCGCGATGAAGCCTAATGAAGGTTACAACGCAGCTACTGATGTATATGGCGACTTAATTAAAGATGGCGTTATCGATCCAGTTAAAGTAACTCGCTCTGCACTTGCAAATGCAGCATCAATTGCAGCAATGTTCATCACCACCGAAGCAGTGGTATTTGAAAGCAAGGAAGAGGAAGTTTCTGATTCTGGCCACGGACACAAGCACGGTCCTGGAGGACATACTCACTAATTCATTAAAAGAAATCCGCTCAGAAATGGGCGGATTTCTTGCTTTATTGAGCAAAAGATAGGATTACGACTTATTGATTGGAGGTCGTAGTGAGCGAGTTCGAAAAAGTAGCGATGCTCGGACTTACCTACGACGATGTGCTTTTATTGCCTGGTCCATCAGAGGTAGTTCCCTCTGAAGTCGAAACTGGTACTTGGCTTACTCGAAAAATTAAATTAGATATCCCGTTGGTCTCTTCGGCCATGGATACTGTGACCGAATCTCAGATGGCGATTGCGTTAGCTAAAGCTGGTGGCATCGGAATTATTCATCGCAATCTTTCAATTGAAGATCAAGTAACTCATGTAAAACTAGCAAAGAATGTTGGACTTGCAGGTGCCGCAGTTGGCGTTGGCGATGATGGATTTAAGCGTGCACAAGCGCTAATTGAAGCTGGTGCTGATGTGGTGGTCGTAGATACTGCACATGGACATCATCGTGCAGTTTTGGATTCAATTGAAAGAGTAAAAAAGTTTTCCCATGAAACTCAAGTAATTGGCGGCAATATTGCAACGCGTTCAGGTGCCCAGGCATTGATTAATGCGGGTGCGGATGGCGTCAAAGTTGGTGTTGGCCCAGGATCTATCTGTACTACTCGTGTTGTAGCAGGCGTTGGCGTTCCACAAATTACGGCAATCATGGAAGCTAATAAAGCTTGCAGCAAAGCAGGAGTTCCGTTGATTGCTGATGGCGGACTGCAATATTCTGGCGATATCGTGAAAGCAATTGTGGCTGGCGCAAATACAGTAATGCTCGGTTCACTATTTGCTGGTTGTGATGAATCACCATCTGAATTAGTTGAAATTGATGGCCTTAAATTTAAGGTTTATCGCGGCATGGGTTCATTAGGCGCTATGCAATCACGCGGTGAACAGAAGTCTTATTCAAAAGATCGTTACATGCAGGACGATGTGCTTTCTGAAGATAAATTAGTTCCAGAAGGCATTGAAGGAAAAATTCGTTATCGCGGCCCAGTCACATCGGTAATCCATCAATTAGTCGGAGGATTACGTAGCGGCATGGGATATGCAGGTGCGCCAGATATTGAAACATTGCGTCGCGAAGGTCAATTAATTCGAATTACTGCAGCTGGACTTAAGGAAAGCCATCCACACGATGTTGCTGAAATAAAGGATGCCCCAAACTATGCAAAATAGTATTGAAATCGCACCAGGCAAACGAGCTCGCGTCGCTTATTCATTCGATGACATCGCAGTAGTGCCGAGCCGTCGTACCCGCGATCCAAAAGATGTTTCAACTGAATGGCAGATTGACGCATATAAATTTGAAATTCCAATGATGGCTGCGCCTATGGATTCAGTTATGTCTCCAGAAACTGCAATTGAAATTGGTCGCTTAGGTGGGCTTGGGGTTTTAAATCTTGAAGGTCTATGGACTCGTTATGACGATCCACGCATTCCACTTGGCGAAATTGCATCTATGCCAGAGAAGCATGCAACTCGTCGAATGCAAGAAATTTATGCAGCGCCAATTCGCCCTGAATTAATCAAAGATCGCATTAAGCAGATCCGTGATGCCGGAATTACTGTGGCAGCCTCGCTTTCACCACAACGCACAGCGGAATTGCATAAAGCGGTTATTGATGCTGGCGTAGATATTTTCGTAATTCGTGGCACCACAGTTTCTGCAGAACATGTTGGTTCCGGCGAAGCACTTAATTTAAAGAAATTTATTTATGAATTAGATGTACCAGTTATTGTCGGTGGCGTGGCAAATGGCACCGCCGCGTTGCACTTAATGCGCGCTGGCGCAGCCGGTGTTTTGGTTGGATTTGGCGGCGGTGCATCGCACACCACACGTCAAGTACTTGGAGTGCAAGTACCAATGGCTTCGGCAGTTTCAGAAGTAGCAGCTGCACGTCGCGAATATTTAGATGAATCAGGTGGACGCTATGTTCATGTCATTGCAGATGGATCGGTAGGACGCTCTGGCGATATTGCAAAGGCAATTGCATGTGGTGCAGATGCAGTGATGATGGGTTCACCACTAGCTAAAGCAAAAGAAGCACCTGGACTTGGTTGGCACTGGGGATCTGAAGCGCATCATCAAGAATTGCCACGCGGTGAACGAGTTTCAGTTGGCACAGTTGGCACCTTAGAAGAGATTTTGGTTGGACCATCACATTCTTCAGATGGTTCTATGAATATGTTTGGCGCGTTACGTCGCGCAATGGCAACTTGTGGGTATTCAAACTTGAAGGAATTCCAGCGCGTTGAGGTTTTGATAACACGTGCCTGATGCAGTCCTGGTCGTTGATTTTGGTGCGCAATACGCTCAACTAATCGCACGCCGAGTTCGCGAAGCAAATGTTTACTCTGAAATTGTGCCATCACATATCTCAGTTGCAGAGGTAAAAGCTAAAAATCCACCAGCCATCATTCTCTCAGGCGGACCAGCATCTGTTTATGCAGAGCACGCCCCGAAGTTTGATGCTGAGATTCTTAAATTGGGAATTCCAGTTTTTGGAATTTGTTATGGATTTCAAGCGATGGCCGCTGCACTTGGTGGTGTCGTTACAAAAACAGGTAAATCAGAATTTGGTCGCACCCAATTACAAGCAACCGAATCTAAGTTATTTAAGGAAATTCCCCTTGCTCAATTAGTTTGGATGTCGCATGGAGATGCTGTAACTGCAGCTCCTGAAGGCTTTTTAATTACTGCAAAAACTTCTGATACTCCGGTTGCTGCATTTGAAAATGAGTCCGGTCAATTAGCTGGCGTGCAATTTCATCCAGAAGTTTTACATTCAGAGTACGGTCAAGCGCTACTTCATAATTGGCTAATAAATATTGCAAAATGTCATCCAACTTGGACTACGCAAAATATTGCAGAGGCTGAGATTGCTAAAGCTAAGGAAGTAATTGGAGACAAGCGTGTAATTTGCGGATTATCAGGTGGTGTTGATTCAGCAGTAGCTGCTGCAATCATTCAACGGGCAGTCGGTAAACAATTAACCTGTGTTTTTGTAGATCATGGATTACTGCGAAGCGGCGAAGCAGAACAAGTGGAAAGAGATTTCGTTGCAGCAACTGGGGTGGAATTAGCCGTTGTAGATGCCAAAGCCCAATTCTTAAGCGCTCTAGCTGGTGTTACTGATCCAGAGGAAAAGCGAAAAATAATTGGTCGCGAATTTATTCGCTCATTTGAAAAGGCAGCTAGAGATATTGCGGCTCACGGAGAAGTGGAATTCTTAGTACAAGGAACGCTCTATCCAGATGTGGTGGAATCAGGCGGCGGAACCGGAACTGCAAATATTAAATCTCACCACAATGTTGGCGGTTTACCAGACGATTTGAAATTTAAATTAGTCGAACCATTACGTTCATTATTTAAAGATGAGGTACGCCAAGTAGGTTTGCAGTTAGGTTTGCCAGAAGAGATTATTTGGCGCCAACCTTTTCCAGGGCCAGGACTTGGAGTTCGCATAATCGGAGAAGTTAACGAAGTAAATCTAGAGATCTTGCGAAAGGCCGATCTAATTGCACGCGAAGAGTTAAAAGCTGCAGGTCAAGATCGCAATATCTGGCAATGTCCGGTGGTCTTATTAGCTGAGGTCCGAAGTGTTGGCGTGCAAGGCGATGGCCGTACCTATGGTCATCCAATTGTCTTGCGCCCCGTATCTAGCGAAGATGCGATGACTGCGGATTGGTCAAGATTGCCATATGAATTACTTGAGAAAATTTCTACTCGAATTACTAACGAAGTTCGTGAAGTAAATCGTGTAGTTTTAGACGTGACCAGTAAACCTCCAGGAACCATTGAATGGGAATAAGTGTGGGAATAATGAAAAAGTTAGCAATCTTCTTTGTCAGTGCATTAGTAGTATCAACGGTGGCATTTGTAACTCCTTCTGCGCAAGCTGCAATTAAATGTGCCAAGACCACGGCAAAGGCGCATACACCTGGAAAGGTCACCCAGCCAACCAAAGCCGCCAACCCACTTCCAAAGAAATTTACCTTTGATACCAATTGTGGAGTAATTGAAGTTTCCTTAAATGCGAAAGCACCAATCACCATCACTTCTTTAGCTGCACTTATTAAAGGTAAGTACTATGACAATTCACTTTGTCATCGGCTAACAACTCAAGGACTATTTGTATTGCAGTGCGGTGATCCCACTTTAACTGGCGCAGGATCACCGACAGGTTGGAAAGGTTACAAAGATGAGAACCTGCCAAAGAATGTGCCAAATAATTATCCAGCGGGAACCGTCGCGATGGCTAATTCTGGACCAGGTACTAATGGTTCCCAAGTTTTCTTCGTCTTTGAAAATACTTCACTTGGTCCGAACTACACAATTTGGGGCAAGATCACCAAAGGTTTAGATATTGTGAAATATGTAGCTAAACAAGGCGCAATTGCTCAAGATGCAAACGGTAAAATTGTGTATACCGGTGATGGATTTACTGCGCAGCCTGTGGAAATAAAAAGCGCAAAAGTTTCGTAAATTAATCTGTATTTACGATTTTAAAAGCTTCGGCGATTTTGCCAACAGGTAGACCGCCAACTCCTGCATTTCGCTCGCCCCATTCACGCACCATATTTTCTAACTCTTTATTATGTGCTGTTTGAGAGACGTGTGCATTTAATGCAGCCATTTTTTTATCAAAGGTATCCGTGATATCTACCCAATAATCAGGAGAGTGGTGGGCGTATACCCAAACTTCTTTTACTCGCCAAGGTTCTAAACCCTCTTCATTCTGTAAATCCATAAAAGCAAAAGGATTTCTGGCATCCGGATAAACCGCTTGAATAGCAGCTTCACCTGCTGCCAAATGATCTGGGTGGCTAGCACCAATCCGATCCCAATTTCGTTCTGGGCTTTGAATAAACATGCGATCCGGCTTATGAATTCTAATTTGGCGCACAATATCTTTACGTAGACTAATTGTTGGTTCTAAATGGCCATCTCGATAATTTAAATAGATAACATCTTTAACACCTAAAACTCGCGCAGCATCTCGCTGCTCTCTTTGACGAGTTGCAGCCATCTCTTCTTGCGGAACACCAGATGCTTCGCCACCTTGGTCACCATTTGTGCAGCAAACATAGGTAACTTCAATTCCCTTTGCCGCCATCTTTGCGACAGTTCCACCAACTCCAAAGTCAGCATCATCAGGATGCGCATTTACAACCAGTATGCGCGAAATCTCTTTATCATCACGTGGTTCCACGGAGGTAGTCTCCCACGACTTATAGACTTGCGCTTCTCATGTCTAGCAATGAATCAGCACCAGCATTAGACCCATTAATTAGTGGTTTAAATCCGCAGCAAGCAGCAGCGGTAATTCATAGCGGAACGCCACTTTTAGTGGTGGCGGGTGCAGGTTCCGGAAAAACTAGAGTTTTAACGCGTCGAATTGCATATCTAATGGCGCGTAGAAATGTCAGACCATTTGAAATTTTAGCGATTACCTTTACCAATAAAGCTGCGGGCGAAATGAAAGAGCGTGTAGCTGATTTGGTTGGACCGGTAGCTAGATCAATGTGGGTCTCAACATTTCACTCTGCTTGCGTGAGAATACTTAGAGTAGAGGCGCATCGCCTTGGTTATTCAAATAACTTCACAATTTATGACAGTGCAGACTCACAAAGGTTAATTGCATTAGTTTGCAAAGATCTAAATTTAGATCCTAAGCGTTATCCTCCAAGGCAATTTGCGGCAACTATCTCAAACGCTAAAAATGAATTACTTGGACCAGCAGATTTCTTAAATTCGACAAGTAATCAATACGAACAGATCTGCGCTGATGTTTATTCGCTATATCAAAAACGACTAGGCCAAGCCAATGCCATGGATTTTGATGATTTGATCATGAAAACTGTAGAAGTAATGCAAAGGTTTCCGGATGCCAAAGCCCGACTTCGATCTAGATTTCGTCATATTTTGGTTGATGAATATCAAGATACCAATCATGCACAATACATTTTAGTTAAAGAGCTGGTAGGTAAAGATGAAGAAGGAATACCAGCTGCCGAACTTTGTGTAGTCGGCGATGCAGACCAATCCATTTATGGTTTTCGTGGTGCCACAATTCGAAATATTTTGCAATTTGAATTGGATTACCTTGATGCAGAGACCATTTTGCTGGAACAAAATTATCGATCTACTCAAAATATCTTAAGCGCAGCAAATGCAGTTATAGAGCAGAATCGAGATCGCAAAGCTAAGAATTTATGGTCCGAAGCTGGCGCTGGCGCCTCTTTAGTTGGTTATGTGGCAGAAAGCGAACATGACGAAGCAGAATTTATCTCAGGAGAGATTAAGAAGTTGTCTGCAGATGGAATCTCTAAATATGGCGATACCGCTATTTTCTATCGCACCAATGCTCAATCGCGCGTCTTTGAAGAAGTATTTATGCGAGCAGGAGTGCCTTATAAGGTAGTCGGCGGTGTTCGATTCTATGAACGCCGAGAAATTAAAGATTTTCTTGCCTACCTAAAGGTGCTGGTTAATTTAGAGGATGAAGTTTCACTGCGCCGAATAATTAATGTGCCAAAAAGAGGTATTGGTGATCGGGCGATTGAAAGTATTGAAAGTATTGCGAATACTCGAGGACTCTCATTCTGGCAATCATTAAATGTGGTGGCGAATAATTCAGAGCTAGGTGGTCGTGCAACCGCATCACTTTCAAATTTTGTCTCGTTAATTTTGGCATTGAATGTACTAGTTGAAGCTGGCACCAAACCATCAACAATCTTGGAAGCGGTACTTGAACAATCAGGGCTTTTAGCAGAGTTGCAAGATAGCACCGATCCACAAGATGAATCTCGAGTGGAGAACTTGCAGGAATTAGTTGCAGTATCAATTGAGTATGAAGAGACGCCTCTAGAAAATTTACCCGAAGATGCTGTGATCTCTCTGGCTGGTTTCTTGGAACAAGTGGCGCTAGTTGCGGATTCAGATGAGATCCCCGAAGGTGAAGATCATGGCGGAGTAATTACTTTGATGACTTTACATACTGCTAAGGGTCTTGAATTTCCGACTGTGTTTTTAACAGGTATGGAAGATGGCATTTTTCCGCACAGTCGCACCTTAGGTGAGCGAGATGAATTGGAAGAAGAACGCAGATTGGCTTATGTTGGATTAACTCGTGCACAAGAACGTCTCTATTTAACTCGTGCCGAATATCGAAGTGCATGGGGCGCACCAAATTACAATCCGGCCTCTAGATTCTTGGATGAAATTCCAGAAACATTAATTGAATGGCGACAACGCACATTTGCGCCAAAGCCGAAATTTGTTTCCACGCCACCACCAAGAGCAAGTGCAACCGGAAAGAAAAGTGCAACTACCATTTCTCTAAACATTGGTGATCGTGTGGCTCATGACACATTTGGATTAGGCACCGTAGTAAAGATTTCTGGCGAAGGTGATCGTGCCGAAGCGACTATTAATTTCGGACAATTGGGAGAGAAGCGCTTATTGCTGCGCTATGCGCCGGTCGAGAAGCTCTAATTTCACTACTAAGATTTCGCCGTGGATTTATTTGAATATCAAGCGCGAGATTTATTTGAAAAGCATGGCGTTCCAGTTCTAGCAGGTGCAGTAGCAACCACGGCGGAAGAAGCACATAACGCAGCCGCAAAAATTGGCGGCAAAGTTGTAGTCAAAGCCCAAGTAAAAGTGGGCGGCCGCGGCAAGGCTGGTGGCGTTAAAGTCGCTGAAAATGCAGATGATGCAAAGACCAAAGCAGCTGCAATTCTTGGTATGGATATCAAAGGCCACACAGTGCATCGCGTGATGATTGCGCAAGCAGCGCCAATCGCTGAAGAGTATTACGTTTCAATTTTGCTCGATCGTTCTAACCGTCAATATCTTTGCATGGCATCTGTAGCGGGCGGTATGGATATCGAAGAAGTTGCGCGCACTGCGCCAGAAAAATTAGCAAAAGTTCCAGTATCTGCTGTGGCCGGCATTGATAGTGCAAAAGCTGCGGCAATTGTGGCGCAAGCAAATTTCCCAGCAGAAATTGCTGACCAAGTTGCAAAAGTTATCGAACTTTTATGGGGAGTATTTACTAAAGAAGATGCTACTTTGGTTGAAGTAAATCCATTAGTAAAAACTGCAGATGGCAAAATCATCGCACTGGATGGAAAAGTTACTCTTGACGATAATGCCGAGTTTCGTCAGCCAGAACATGAAACATTAATTGATAAGTCCGCAGCAAATGCGCTTGAAGAAGCTGCAAAAGCTAAAGGTCTAAATTATGTAAAGCTTGATGGCCAAGTGGGAATTATCGGAAATGGCGCTGGTCTTGTGATGTCGACTCTTGATGTGGTCGCGTATGCCGGAGAAAAATTTGGAAATGTTCGCCCAGCAAACTTCCTGGATATTGGTGGCGGTGCATCTGCTGAAGTTATGGCGGATGGTTTATCAATCATTCTTGGTGACAAAGATGTAAAAAGCGTCTTTGTAAATGTATTTGGTGGAATTACTGCGTGCGATGCAGTAGCAAATGGAATTGTAAAGGCTTTAGAAATTTTAGGTTCAACTGCAACCAAACCAATCGTAGTTCGTTTGGATGGAAACAATGTTGCTGAAGGACGTCGCATTCTTAATGAAGCAGCGCACCCATTGGTGCAGCAGTTAGACACTATGGATGGCGCAGCTAGTAAAGCTGCTGAATTGGCGGCGAAATAATTATGGCGATTTTTATTAATTCAGAGAGCAAAGTTATTGTTCAAGGAATGACCGGTTCTGAAGGAACCAAGCACACTAAGCGCATGCTTAAGGCAGGCACCAAAGTTGTAGGCGGAGTTACTCCAGGCAAAGGTGGCCAATTCGTTGATATGGATGGCACCAACCTTCCAGTATTCAACACCGTTGCAGAGGCGATGGCGGCAACTGGTGCCAATGTTTCAGTGGTATTCGTGCCACCAAAGTTTGCAAAGGCTGCCGTGATTGATGCAATTGATGCAAAGATGCCTTTAGTTGTTGTGATCACTGAAGGTATTCCAGTTCATGACTCGGCATATTTTTATACATATGCGGCAGAGAAAGGCACCACGAGATTAGTTGGACCAAACTGCCCAGGTGTAATTAGCCCAGGTCAATCAAATGTAGGAATTATTCCGGCAGATATTACGGGCAGTGGACCAATTGGTTTGGTCTCTAAATCCGGAACGCTTACTTATCAATTGATGTATGAATTGCGTGATATTGGATTTACTACTGCAGTTGGAATTGGTGGCGACCCAGTCATCGGAACTACTCACATCGATTGTCTAAAAGCATTTCAAGACGATCCGGAAACTAAAGCAATTGTCATGATTGGCGAAATTGGTGGCGATGCGGAAGAGCGCGCGGCTGCTTTCATCAAAGAATATGTAACCAAACCAGTAGTTGGATATGTTGCAGGTTTTACTGCACCAGAAGGTAAGACCATGGGTCATGCTGGTGCGATTGTTTCTGGAAGCTCCGGTACCGCGCAGGCGAAAAAAGATGCGCTGGAAGCAGCTGGAGTTAAAGTTGGCAAAACGCCGTCAGAAACTGCAAATCTGATGCGCCAATTGATGGGCCGATAAGGTTCTCTGCGTGCTTGTACCTGCAATCACGCAAAGTTTTAAAAGCGTACTCTTCACATTGATTCCAGCGGGAATCATCACATTTTTAGCCTGGGCAATTGCAGGTAGTGCTTATGCAAGTACCACTGATCCTTTTCGCGGCGCTACTTGGATCTTCCTTGGTTCACATATGGTGCCGTTTAATTTACATATTCCACCAACTGGTTTCGATGGTTGGCTCACTTATTTACCACTAGGTTCAATGGTTTTACCGGCAATCGGAATTACGGCGGGAGCTCGAAAAGTTTTAGATAAAACTAACAGTGATGTAGCGGTTTGGAGTTTTGCTGGCTGCTATACATTATTAGTAGTCCTGCTCTCATTGGTCTCATCAAATCAAGATGTTTTTGTTAAGTGGTATTGGGCGCTCGCATTTGCCATGCCATTTGTTTTCATCGTTACATTCTTTGCCATAAATCAATTTAAATTTACCCACTCATTAATTTATGTAGCGAAAAGTTGGGCCATAATTTTAGGATTTGCTGCGGTTATCACAGGAATCTCATTGCTAATCAATTTGAGAACAGTGCATCAACTAACCACTGTTCTACAGCCTGGATTTATTGGTGGAATATTGCTTTTTGCATTGACATTGCTCTATCTACCGAATTTCTTAATTTCAACGGTAGCATATTTTGTCGGTGCAGGATTTGCAGTAGGTCGCGACACTTTGATATCACCGCTTAGTTTTACTTTAGGGAAAATTCCAGCGCTACCGATTTTAGGAGCACTACCAACGGGAAGACACCCATTTTATTTAATTGGCGCACTGGTGGTGATTGCGGTTGGAGCACAAGTTGCGATCTGGACAGTTGATAGTGGCAGGAATGTTTTGCGCCAAACTATCGCACTTTTTATTTTAAGTAGTTTTGTTATCGCATACTTGGGATCAGGTGCGCTTATTACTTACGAACTTGGCACAGTTGGGCCATCGCTATGGAAATTTCCATTGTTAATCTCGGCAGAATTCTTATTAGGAATTGGGCTAATCCGAGTAATCCCCATGCTTAGCCGTAAATGAGACTCTTACTACTGGCTTCTGGGTCAGGTTCATTGGCACAATCAATAATTGATGCTGGGTTTGATATTGCAAGCGTAGTTAGCGATGTACCAGATGCATTGGTGCTTGAGCGAGCCAAGAAAGCTGGCATAGAAAGTAAAGTAATTGCTTTTAGGCACCCCAGAAGCGATTGGGATCTAGAACTTTTAACCTATGTGGAATCGGTAAAACCAGATTTAGTGGTCAGTGTGGGGTTTATGAGAATTTTGGATTCTGAATTTGTTACCAAATTTAGAGTGATCAATTCACACCCAGCACTCTTGCCAAGTTTTCCAGGTGCACACGCAGTAAGAGATGCCTTGGCAGCGGGTGTCACCTTTACTGGTTGCACGGTGCATTGGGTTGATGCTGGCATTGATACTGGCAAAATAATTTCACAAGTTCGAGTGGAGATTGAGCCAGGCGACGTTGAAGCAACGCTCCATGAACGCATTAAGATTGTGGAACGCAAATTGATTGTCGAAACCATCAAGAGCCTGGAGATTTGAGTTGAGTGAACGTAAAGCAATCCGTCGAGCGCTGCTAAGTGTTTATGACAAAACTCGTTTAGTAGAAATTGGAAAAGCTCTACAAGCGGCAAATGTGGAAATAATCTCCACTGGTTCTACTTGCAAAACTCTTTCAGAAAATGGCATAAAAGTTACTGAAGTTTCTGAGTACACGGGATTTCCTGAAATTATGGGTGGTCGAGTAAAAACCTTGCACCCAAGAATTCACTCTGGAATATTGGCAGATCAAAATAATCCAGAGCATTTAGCAAAGATTGCCGAACTTGAGATTGCCCCATTTGATTTGGTAATTATTAATTTATATCCATTTGCAGCAACTATTGAGTCAGGTGCAGATTACGCCGAATGTATCGAACAAATTGATATCGGTGGACCATCAATGTTGCGTGGGGCGGCAAAGAATCATGGTTCAGTTGCCGTACTTTCTAGCCCAAATCAATACGACGGCCTAATAAAAGCGCTACAAAATGGCGGTTACACCTTGGCTGAGCGCAAAGAATTAGCTATTGAAGTTTTTCGTACGACTGCAGAATATGACGCCACTATTGCGATGTGGCTAGCAGATGACGGAGGCTTTCATCCTTGGATGGCGCATATCTGGAGAGCAAGTGGCACCTTGCGATATGGTGAAAATCCACATCAAGCTGCGATGGTTTACTCAGCAAATACTCCTGGAATCGTTACTGCAAAACAAATGCATGGTAAGGAGATGAGCTTCAATAATTACACAGATGCTGATGCTGCGCTTCGCGCAGCTTTCGATCACTCCCAACCAGCAGTTGCCATTATTAAACATGCAAATCCATGTGGAATTGCAATAGGCAAAGATATTGCTAGCGCTTATTTGGCGGCACATGCTTGCGATCCAGTTTCGGCATTTGGTGGCGTTGTAGCAGCAAATCGCGCGGTAACTCGACAAATGGCAGAAGCATTGTCCGATGTTTTTACAGAAGTGATAGTGGCACCCGATTTTGAACCAGCTGCATTAGAAATTTTAAAAGCAAAACCGAATTTAAGAATTTTGACCACAGATCTTAAAAAATATGGCCCCGTTGATGGTCGTTTACTTTCTGGTGGATTGTTGCTCCAAACTGTTGATGCAATTGATGCCGAAGGTGATGATCCAAAGAATTGGCAGCAAGTCTCAGGCGCGCCAGTTTCAAGTGAGGTGCTAGCTGATTTGGAATTTGCTTGGCGCTCTGTCAGAGCAGTTAAGAGCAATGCAATCTTGTTGGCAAAAAGTGGCGCTGCAGTTGGAGTTGGCATGGGACAGGTAAATCGTGTTGATTCAGCGAAACTTGCCGTTGATCGAGCGGGCGATCGTGCACGAGGCGCGGTTGCAGCAAGTGACGCCTTCTTCCCATTTGCAGATGGTTTACAAATTCTTATTGATAAAGGTATCTCTGCAGTGGTTTCACCAGGTGGATCTGTGCGTGATGAAGAGGTGATTGCAGCGGCAAAAGCTGCGAATATTGCGCTCTTTTTCACTGGAACTCGTCATTTCTCTCATGCATAAGAGCCAATAAGATCGGGCCTATGAGCGCACAAATTCTGGATGGCAAAGCCTTTGCCAAGAAAATTAAGGAAGATCTCGCCAAGGAAGTAGCTGGATTAAAAACTCGTGGAATTACTCCAGGGCTAGGCACAATTTTGGTTGGCGATGACCCGGGTTCACGTCAATATGTGGGTGGCAAACATAAAGATTGCGCCGAAGTTGGCGTTAATTCAATTCGTATTGATTTACCAGAAAGTGCAACGCAAGCAGATGTACTAGCGGCGGTAAAAGATATGAATAATAATCCAGAATGCACCGGTTACATTGTGCAGTTACCACTTCCAAAAGGCGTAAATACTCAAGTAATTTTAGAAGCAATTGATCCAAGTAAAGATGCAGATGGATTGCATCCAATGAATCTTGGCAGATTAACTGCTGGTTTTGACGGAACGCTTCCTTGCACACCACGTGGCATCGTAGAGCTTTTACATCATTATCAAATTCCTGTTAAAGGTGCAGAGGTAACTATTGTTGGTCGCGGTTTAACTGTTGGACGACCATTAAGTTTGTTATTGAACCGTCGCGAAGAAAATGCCACCGTAAATTTAGTTCATACCGGAACTAGGTCCATCAAAGAACACACTTTAACTGCTGACATTACGGTTGTTGCAGTAGGTGTTGGACATTTCTTAACTCCAGACATGGTCAAGCCTGGTTCTGTAGTGATTGATGTTGGAGTATCCAGAAATGAGAATGGAATTCAAGGTGATGTGCATCCAGACGTGGCAAATGTTGCCGGTTGGATTTCACCAAATCCTGGCGGCGTTGGACCACTAACACGTGCGATGTTAGTTAAAAATGTTGTGGATGCAGCAGCTAAACAATGATCTCGCAGCGCTTAATAAATTTTGCAGCAGTTATTGGCGTGCTGCTCGGCGCGATGGGTTTTGTCCGTTCAGGATCGTTAATTGTCGGTGCGGCGCTGAGCTTTACTGGGTTAAGACAAGAGCGGCGAATTGAGCGATATGTACCAATGGCCATCGGGGTAGCGCTCGTAATCGTGGCAATTGTGCTTCCGCACGGGCGATAGAATTATCTCGATATCAAGATAGTTTTAAAAGGACTCTAAATGGCTGGAAAAGTAACTGTCGTCGGAGCTGGTTTCTATGGCTCTACAACTGCAATGCGATTAGCGGAATACAACATCTTCGACACTGTTGTATTGACCGATATTCTCGAAGGCAAGCCCGAAGGTCTTGCGTTAGATATGAATCAATCGCGATCTATTGAAGGTTTTCAAACAAAAGTTGTTGGCGCTACCACTACTGCAGATGGTGGTGGATATGAAGCCACTGCTAATTCCGATGTAGTAGTTATTACTGCAGGTCTGCCACGCAAACCTGGCATGAGCCGCATGGATTTAATTGGCGTGAATGCGGGAATTGTGCGCGGTGTTGCTGAAAATATTGCAAAGCATTCACCAAACGCGGTAATCATTGTGGTTTCAAATCCACTCGATGAGATGACTGCATTAACTCAGATTGCATCCAAATTCCCACACCACCGTGTTATGGGACAAGCTGGAATGTTAGATACTGCGCGTTTTACCAATTTTGTTGCCGAAAAATTAAATGTGCCTGTTGCAAATGTAGAAACACTTACTTTAGGTTCACATGGCGAAACTATGGTGCCAGTACCATCACGTTGCAAAGTTAATGGCGCACCACTTACCGACAAACTATCTGCAGCAGAGATTGAAGAACTTGTAGTTCGTACCCGTAACGGTGGCGCAGAAGTAGTCGCACTGCTTAAAACTGGTTCGGCTTACTACGCACCATCAGCAGCTGCAGCTCGTATGGCAAAAGCAGTTATCGAAGATTCAGGTGCAGTAATGCCAGTATGCGCATGGGTCGATGGCGAATATGGAATTAGCGGTGTTTATCTTGGCGTAGAAGCAGAGATTGGTCGCAGTGGAGTCAAGAAGGTAGTAGAGACAAAATTAACTGATTCAGAGTTGGCTTTATTAAAGGAAGCGGCCGAAGCAGTTCGCGCAAAGCAAGCTGACGTAAAGGATATGTAATGAGCAAAATCAAAGTAACCGGAACAGTTGTCGAACTTGATGGCGATGAAATGACTCGCATCATGTGGCAGTTCATCAAAGATTCTTTGATTCTGCCTTATTTAGATGTAAATCTTGAGTATTACGACTTGGGCATGGAACATCGCGATGCCACCGATGATCAGGTAACTATTGATGCAGCAAAGGCCATCCAGAAGCATGGCGTAGGTATCAAATGCGCAACCATCACTCCCGATGAGGCGCGCGTTGAAGAATTTAAGCTAAAGAAAATGTGGAAGTCTCCAAACGGAACCATCCGTAACATCTTAGGTGGCGTAATTTTCCGCGAACCAATCATTATCTCTAACGTGCCACGTCTGGTTCCACACTGGACCAAGCCAATTGTTATCGGTCGTCACGCATTCGGTGATCAGTACCGCGCAACAGATATCAAGGTGCCAGGTGCAGGCAAGTTAACTTTGACATACGTTCCTGAAGGCGGAGGGGAACCGCTAAACCTAGAAGTATTTGATTTCAAATCTTCTGGTGTCGCGATGGCGATGTACAACGTTGATGATTCAATCCGCGACTTTGCACGCGCTTCACTTAATTACGGATTACTTCGCAAGTATCCGGTTTATCTTTCAACTAAGAACACTATTCTTAAAGCTTACGACGGTCGTTTCAAAGATATCTTCCAAGAGATCTACGAAGCAGAGTTCAAGTCTCAATTTGATGCACTTGGAATTTGGTACGAACACCGCTTAATCGATGACATGGTGGCAATGTCACTTCGCATGGAAGGCGGATACGTCTGGGCATGTAAGAACTATGACGGCGACGTGCAATCAGACACTGTTGCTCAAGGATATGGTTCATTAGGTTTGATGACCTCAGTATTGATGACACCAGATGGAAAAGTTTGCGAAGCAGAAGCAGCGCACGGAACTGTTACTCGTCACTATCGTGATCATCAAGCAGGCAAGAAGACTTCTACAAATCCAATCGCTTCAATTTTCGCTTGGACTCAAGGTTTGGCGCACCGTGCAAAGCTTGATAACAATGCAGAGTTAGCTGCATTCTGCGCGACTTTGGAACGTGTATGTATCGAAACTGTTGAACAGGGCAAGATGACTAAAGATCTAGCACTGCTGATTAGTAATGATGCGCCATGGCAGACCACCGAAGAGTTCCTAGCTTCAATCGATGAAAATCTAAAGAAGGCTATGGCTTAAGAATGAATCCAGACCATGGCGCTTTAGCGCTGGTTGGTTCAGGTGAATATTTACCAGTAATGCAGGAGTTCGAAACTGAACTCCTGCATTCTGCTTTAAAGCGAGGAAAGCGCAACACCTTTATTCAAATACCTACCGCTTCATCTCATGAGGGCATGGATCGTCGTGCTTATTGGAAACGTCGAGGCCAAGAGCAAGCCGATCGAATTGGAAGTGAATGCATCTACTTACCAATTCATGAAAAAGACGATGCCTTTAATTTGGAATTTGTTGAATTAATTTCAAATGCTGGATTAATTTATTTCTCTGGGGGCGATCCGCATCGAATTACCGAAGTATTTAAAGATTCACCACTTTGGAGTGCAATAGTTAAAGAGTGGGAACAAGGGTCTTCTTTAGCAGGATGCTCTGCAGGTGCGATGGCATTTGGGGGCACGATTATGGGTTTGCGTAGATCAACCCATAGTGAAGGTCTTAATTTATTGCCGGATATTGAGGTAATTCCGCATTATGACAAGATGTTGGGCTGGCTACCTGATCGCGTAGCTTCATTTATTGCGCGCGCAGGAGCCGATACCACTTTGATTGGAATCGATGAAAATACGGCACTAGTAAATGAAAATGGTTGGAAAGTGAAAGGTTTTGGGAAAGTTCACTTACTCCGAGGAACGTTAACTTTCGAAATCCAATAAAAAACCCCCCGAAATTTCGGAGGGTTTTTTATTTTAAATTAATTAATTAAGACGTAGTCCAGTCTGCGCATGGAATAGGTGAATCGCAGTTGGAATTGCTTTAACCTTAATTTGATCGCCAGCTTTAGGTGGATGCTTTGGATCCCAACGAACAATCACCTGTACGCCTTCGTCAGATGCGTTTGCAAATTTAACGTGGCTATCTGCAGGCTTTCCATAAACGAATGCATCAGAACCAAGTTCTTCAACAA
>CAYYFI010000019.1:0-17348 GCA_964471265.1 uncultured Actinomycetes bacterium
TCAGGATTGCGACTCATGGCAAATAGCATATATGCTATGTAGCATTAATGCAACAAAAAATTTCAAAGCTCCTAAGCGGTAGGTCGCCGGTTCAACTCCGGCCAGGGACACTTTTAAATTAATTCAATGAAAAGTGGTACTTACTTAATGATCCTTAATGATCCAGGGTGTATTTCTTTAGAAATTTTGGACCCCACCAATTTCGCTCACCAAATAAACGCATTAGAGCTGGAACTAAAAATGCGCGAATTAATGTTGCGTCAAGCAGAATTGCAAAAGCGGTGCCAAATCCCATCATTTTAATTGCTGTTACTCCACTGGTCATGAATGCTGCAAACACCGCAGCCAATAGCACCGCAGCTGCCGTAATAATTCGCGCAGATCTTTGCAAACCAACTGCAACCGATTCAATATTGTTTCTACCTGCAAAGTGCTCTTCTTTGATTCTTGAAAGTAAAAATAATTCATAGTCCATAGATAAACCAAAGACCACAACTGCAACCAAGATGGTGGTACCAGTATCTAATGTGCCAGTAACGGTGAAGTCACCAACCAACCATTTCAAGTGACCATCAATAAAGATCCAAGTAAGTGCTCCCAAAGTGGCTCCGAGTGAGAGCATATTTAGTAGCACTGCCTTAATTGGAAGAATCACTGATCCAGTAAAAATAAAAATCAAAACCAAAACGCTAATTGTGATCCAGAGTAGAGCCCATGGCAGTGCCTTTGCCGTGCCATCTTGCGAATCTGTGTAATCAGCAGCAACTCCACCAATGATGGTGCCTTCGGGAGAATTCAAATCCCTTAATCTATGAATTAAATCTGCTGCCTCTGGAGTCCTAGATCCCATAGATTGAATAGCCTGGATACGAAGATCATTTCCGACTGGGAAAGGTGTAACTCTCACGACGCCCGAAGTATTTTGAAGTTCAGTTACATATTGATTTAGCGCTTCTTTAGAAACAGATTTTGCGCCACCAGGAATAAGAATTTCAATTGGACTACTTTCTTGACCTGGAAAACGTGTAGCCATAACTTCGTATGCAATCGCAGCTTTATCGGTTTTTGGTAGGACGCGCGCATCTACTTGTGAGAAAGCCACATTCTTAATCGGTGCCGCAATTGCAGCGAGAATTAATAGCGAAAGTAACACGATTGATACAGGTCGACGCATTACAAAACGAGCAGTATGTGCCCATCGACCATCTGCTTTAGGTGTGATGGCAGATTTTCTTACTACAAATTTATCTACTCTATGACCTAACAACATCATTAATGCAGGTAAAGGAAAAATCGCAGAGATAATCGCGACTATTACCACTGAGACTCCGGCATAACCAAAAGACTTAAGGAATGATTGCGGAAATACCACCATTGATCCCAAAGTTACAGCAACTGTTAACCCTGAGTAGAAAACAGTTTTGCCAGCGGTTTTTACTGTAGTAATAACTGCATCTGCAACTTCTTTGCCGTGGTGCAACTCTTCACGGAATCTATTTACCATCAGCAATGAGTAATCGATTCCAAGTCCTAAACCAATACCAGTAACCAAGTTGAGGGCAAAAACGCTTACCGCTGTGAATTTGGTAAGCAAATAAAGTAAGAAAAATGCACCAAGAATTGAGAAGAGACCAACAAACAGTGGCATTGCAGATGCAACGATGGCGCCAAAGACGACAATTAATAATATAAAAGTAAGTGGAATTGAAATTGATTCCGCAATTGCTAAGTCTTTAGAGATTCTTCCATTGATTGCAGAGGTAATTACGCCATTACCACTCGCGTAAACATGGAGTGATTTATATTCTCCATCAAATTTACTTTGAATCTCTTTTCCAAGTTTGCCAACTGCTGCGAAATCGTCAGAATTGGTGTAAATCAGTAAATAAGCCGCATTGCCATCTTTTGATACTAAGGTTGGTTGATTACCAGAAGTCCAATAGGAGAGTGTTGATTTAACTCCAGGAATTGCCGCTACTTCTTTTTCAAGCGCAAGTGCATCAGATACAACTTGAGGATCATTTACAGAATTAGTTTTGCCATCAACAACTAGTATCACACCAGCATCACGTGTTTTTAAATTCTCTTTGAAGTAATTCCAAACTTTCATAGATTCACTGTTTGGATCTGAATAGCCTCCAGAATCAAGATTCCCGAAAACAGATAAACCTATTCCACCTGCGGCAAGCAATGAAATTACGAATGTAATTAACACCAACTTACTTCGACGAACCGCAAGACGACCTAGCTTCTCGAACATCTCTCTCCTACTTTTTCTCTATACTGATACCTGTGAGCAACCTTTGGCCAGAAGTTACATCTGACGAACTTGATCCAGATGAAGCTTTAGAGCGGGCAAAACGTGACGCAGAAATTAAACGTGACGTTCCACCGCACCATGGCAAATAATTTTTAATTATTCACTTGTTCCAGATGACTTTGGCGCAGAATCTGTTTTGTAGAAACCAGAACCTTTAAAAACTACACCAACATTTGAGTAAACCTTTTTGACCTCGGCGTTGCATTTAGGGCAATGCTTTATCGGTTCTTCAGAAAATGACTGAAACTGCTCAAATTGATGCCCACACGAGGTGCACTCGTATTGGTACGTTGGCATTTCAACTCTCTTTCCGCACTCATTACTGATAAAAGTTATTAAAAACGCTTGTTTGCTACTAGAAGTAAAGTGTAGAGAAGTGAGAGTATTACCGCGAATTGGGAGGTCATATGCGTTCACTTAGGGCGTTATTTGCGGCACTTTTATTTTCACTGGTAGCAATCTCACCTGCACTAGCAAATTCCCTTACCGGAACTTCCCCGATAAGTGGCGCAATTCTTTCCACTGCACCTAATTCCGTTTCCTTAACAACCGAAGCGCCACTTGCAGCAATGGGAAGCGAGGTCACGGTTACAGATCCAAAAGGATCTCGAGTAGATGACGGCACTCTTACAGTTGATGGAAATAATGTGGTTGTTGGCTTACTTGCGCTAACTGAAAAAGGAATCTATCAAGTTCAGTATTCTTTAATTACCGAGAATGATGTTCCACTTACCGGAATCTATACTTTCACTTTTAACGCGCCAGAAAAAGTAACCACTCCCAAGCCAACTGCTACTAAGGATGTAGAAGTTCAAAATTCCAGCGCATTTGGTACGACAATCTTCGTCTTGCTAGTAGGTGTCGCTGCCATTGTGGTGGCCATCGGCTTAGTGCTTTACGGTCGTAAGTTATATAACGAGCGATAAATTGGTTGAACTTCTCTTAGCAGTTAGCAAATTTGTTTACCTGCTTAGCGCGACATTAACTATCGGTTTTTTATTAGCAATAACTTTTTTTGCCAAGAATCAGAAGGGCATAATAAGTAGTTCTCATTTGGTGCTGCGAAAGAGAGCAGTAATTACAGCATGGATTTGGGCGAGTAGCTCTGCACTTTTTATTTTGGCGACGCTTGCTTCTGTTTTAGATGTTGGTATCGCTTCGGTTTTAAATTTAACAATGCTGCGTTCGTTTGTAACGCAAATTACGTTAGGTAAGTTTTTAGCTGTACAGGCGTTAGGTGCGGCATTTGTCGCAATTGCAATAAATAGGATTCAGCGAATTACTTACGCAAGTTTGATTTTATTAATTGCTTTAATTTCACTTGCAGCTCCAATTTTTGAGAGCCATTCTGCTGCTGGTGGATCACACTTGGTTGCAATCGGTACTCTGATAGTTCATGTACTTGCACTTTCCATGTGGGTGGGTGGTTTGCTAGCCATATTATTAAGCAGAGAGTTAGATAGAAAAGTTGCATTAAACAGGTTTAGCCAGTTGGCTCTTTGGGCTGCAATATCAGTAGTTGCAACCGGTGCAATCAATGCCTGGATTCGAATGAATTTTTCCGACGCCTGGAAAGGCGCTTATGCAATATTGATATCAGAGAAAATTATTCTCACATTACTTCTCTTGATAATTGCATCTATCGTGCGCAGAAAATTAGCAGGAAATGTAAACAGATTAATCGCAGTTGAAGGTGCGGTAATGGTTCTGATTATTTTTATTGGAACTTTACTTAGCCAAAGTAACCCGCCAGTTAGACCAGGAACTATTGATCAAATTGAATCTCTGGTAGGACTTCGCTACCCAGGAACACCTACTTTAAATAGATTAATCTTCGAGTATCAGCCTGACGCATTGACTTTAGCGCTTTTAATTTTTATCTCTGCACTATATATAAAAGGCGCTCGAATCATGAATAAACGTGGCGATCGTTGGCCTATAGGAAGATCTCTCTCATTTTTTACTGGAATTTTAGTAATCAACTATGCGATTAATGGTGCAATTGGAGTATATGCACATTTTGGATTTTCATATCACATGATCGAACATATGATTTTGGGAATGATTGCGCCAATTTTTATAGTCTTAGGAGCGCCAATAACTTTGGCATTAAGAACGCTTCCGAATGGGCGAGATGAAGTTGAAGAAGGACCCAGAAATATATTGATCAGATTTTTACATTCTAAATATGCGAGATTTATAACTAATCCCGTAGTGGCATTGTTAATATTTGATGGTTCTTTATTTGTACTTTATTTCACCGGACTCTTTGGAACTCTTATGGGAAGCCATTTGGGTCATCAATTTATGAATCTGCATTTCTTATTGGCGGGTGTGCTCTTTTTCCATGTGATAGTGGGCGTCGATCCAAATCCAAAACGACCACCAAATGTGGTGCGTTTAGTGATTCTGCTTGCTGCAATGAGTATTCATGCATTTTTCTCAATTGCATTGATGTCCGCAACCACAGTTCTAGATGGTGGTTATTACTCATCGATTGGCAATCCAATGAATTTGAATTTACTAGAAAACCAATATGTAGGCGGATCTATTGGATGGGCAATGGGAGAGTTCCCGATTTTAATTGCGCTAACTGCGGCATTTATTCAGTGGATGCGAGAAGACCGTAAAGAGACCGAGCGAATAGATCGTAAAGCAGCGAGAGCCAGCGCTATGGGCGAAAATGATGACCTGGCCAAATACAATCAATTTTTAGCAGAACTAGCTCGAAAAGATAATAAAAGTTCAGATTAATTAAAGCCGTTGGAATCCGGACTCAGTAGCAATAGCTTCTACTTTTTGATCAAACCATTCTTGTGGCAGTTTTTTAACAAATTCCCGATCATGAATAATGCCAATTCGGTAAGCGGAAGTTCCTACTAGAAATTGGTCGTAATAACCGCCACCTTGGCCAAGTCGAACACCATTTCGATCTATTGCAGTGGCTGGTATTAAACAGACCTGAATTTCACCAATGAAAATATTTCCTGGTGGCTCATGAAATTTCCCACTTTGAATTAAATCGCCCTCATATTTAGCAAATTCCATTTTATGGTTTCGAATTCGTGGAAGTAGCAGGGTCTTACCTGCAGCAATAAGTGACTCATTTAATGAAATGAGATTCGGCTCACCGTTCATGGGAAAGTAACTCGTAATTACTTTAGCGCTTTTAACCTCAGGTACTTCAAGTAAAAATAAGTAATCATCATGTCCTGGATTTTGATTACGTAATTCACGGAACTCTTTACGGAGTTTGCCCTTTTCATCCATGAGCTTCGTACCTTTCGGTTGAAATTCCTAAATCAGCTAATTTCGATGATTCATGATTTAGGATGGGAATATGTTAGAGCGAATGCGCGTCGATGAGTTCTTAACCGCGCTACTTTCTATTGTGCAGCCGCTCGCGCCACTTGATCTGCCCTTACTTGACGCACATGGCGCTACATTGGCTGAAGATATTTTTGCCGGGGAGCGTTTAGTACTTAAAGGTGGTTCTCCCATTAGATCAACCACCATTGGATTAGCTGCATCGATTGGCAAAGGACATTTACCAACCAGACCACATCCGCGAGTAGTTATTGTCTCTGCTGGCCCCGATTTAATTGAACCTGGCAATGCTCTAACAGGTAATCAAGAGTACGAAACTAATTCCTGGCAGTTAACCACAATCGTTCGTGAAATTGGTGGTGTTGCTTTCCGGGTTCATTCCATTCCGGATAACGAAGAAGAACTCAAAGACATTGTCGAAGACCAATTAGTCCGTGCAGATTTAATAGTAGTTAGTGGCGAACGGAAAGATGACTCTTTTGAATTGATCACAAGAGCTCTAAATCAGTTGGGTGAAGTCAAAGTTGTTGATCTGGATTTAGAAAATTTTGGTCATTTTAATTACGGAACGATTGGACCAGATAAGACTCCGGTAGTGACACTGCCAGGTGACCCGATTAATGCATATGTAGCTATGCAATTATTTGTCCGGCCAATGATTCGCACCATGATTGGCGCTAAAGAAGTTTATTGCCCATCAGTAAAGGCGAAATTAGAGCGTGAATACAAAGGTGTGATTTCTGGTCGCAATTACTTATTGGCATCCTTAAGCGAAGATAATGCGTCAGTATCAATATTTAATGAGCAGGAAGATTTTGTAAGCTTGGCAGCAGCAAATTCATTGGTTTCAGTTAATTTAGGTGATTCAATGAAAGCCGGCGATAGCGTAACTGTTGTGATTTTGCCCAGAATAAAATGATTGAGCTCACCAACGGAGAAATTTTGCTTCGGCCATTTGTATATGGTGATGCTAAACAGTGGCGACGCGTCAGGGCATTGAATAAAGAATGGTTAGAAGAATGGGAAGCAAGTATTCCGCAATCATCGAAAAGTGATCAATTAAAGATGCCGCTTTCGTTTCGAAAAATGGTCCGTTCATTTGCGAAAGAAACACGAGCAGGGCGGTCATTTTCATTTGGAATATTTTTTGGTCCGAATCTAATCGGCCAAATAAATCTAGGAGGCGTGATTTATGGCGCACTTCGTGGAGCCCACATTGGTTACTGGATAGATCGCAACTATGCCAACCGCGGCTATATGACAGATGCGGTCAATATGGTGACGGATTTTGCATTTAATGAGTTAGAACTGCATAGAATTGAGATAAATATTCGGCCAGAAAATACTCCGTCAATTCGAGTAGCGGAAAAATGTGGCTATCTTTACGAAGGATTGCGTCCACGGTATTTACATATTGCTGGGTCATGGCGGGACCATCACTGCTTTGTCCGTGAAAATAATCAGATCAAGTAGGGTGTAAATACCCGAAATCGGACATTTGAAACACTAATCTTTGGCCATCATGGCCTCAGCAATTATTTATCTGGCGATCATCGGTATGTGGGTCGCATACTTTTTACCTCGTTGGATTCATACCCATGATGAATTTTCTGGAAAGTCAGTTGAACGATACAAGAGCGCGCTACGAGTGGTGGCTGGAGAATCTGAAGCACATTCAGTTGCAATTCACACTGATCTTGATGCACCTTTCAAGCAATCTCAAGTTCTTTTAAGACGTCGAATTATTTTTGTTTTGATTTTATCTACCCTTATAGCGACAAGTGTTGGTGCAGTTATGAATTTATTAAGTTGGTTAGCAATCGGAATTCCACTTTCTGGATTTATTGTCTACCTGGCTCATACTCGTCGCACTATTAATCGTGCTCGCATTCAACGTCGTCGCATTGAAGGTTTACAACGAAGCACCCAAGGTATTTCACATGTAAATCTTTCAGATGTAATTGCTCCTAAAACTGATTCTGAACTTTGGGTGCCACTTGCCGAACGTGAAATAACAGGAATTGTCTTATTGCCGCAAGGAAGCGCAGCTACCCGAAATACTTGGACGCCAAATTCAATTCCGGCACCTACTTATGTAAATGCGCCAAAGGCCGTAACACCTAGACGGGTTATTGATTTAACTACTCCTGGTCAATGGAGCGAAGAGCAGGAAAAATTAGCCCGCGAAGCGCTCGCAGCCGCAGCTCCAAGTGCAGATGAAGTATTTGATCAGCAATTAGCAGATGAAGCGGCGCAGAAACGTGATCGCGCTGTAAATAGCTAAATCCAAGAACTCCACCACATACGTGAATACCAGGCATTGTAAGTAGTAATGCCGCCCGTAAAAATTGGATAGAAATAAAGGAAATTTAAAGCTATTACTAGCACCGCAATCGCAATAACAAATTTGAATCTTTCATCAAATTCGTAAGCTAATTTTGCCAAAAGTACTATTGCCAGAATCAGAAATGGTGCAAATACCACTGCATAAAAGGTGAATACTGTTCGTTTTTGGAAGAAGAACCAAGGCAGATACCCAGCCAAAATTCCTAAAAATGGTATTAGTGATCCCATATCTAATTCACGCATTGCAAAATTATGAAGATTCACACCAATAAGTACGATGAGTGCAATCGCACCAAGCCACCAAAGAATTGGCGTTCCAATTGCAAGCACTTCTTGTGCACAATTTTTTGAGCCACAACCTTTTGGAGATTCATAGAAAAACGAAGTTGGTCGACCCATAACAATCCAACTCCATGGATTAGCTTGATAAGAATGTTTTTCAGTAAGTCCTGTGTGAAAACCTAACATCTCTTTGTGATAGTAAATTAATGATGCAATGGGGTTGGATTTAGCATCACGATCCCAGCCAAGTGTGGAATTAAACCAACCAAACCAAGTAAGAACATAAATTGCGCTCGAAGTAATTCCGACTTTTAAAACTCTAAGCAAGTTTCTATTTATTGCAAACTCCAAAAATAGGAAGAACACCACAAAGTAAATGGCACTCCATTTACTTCCCATGGCAAAACCTAGATAGAGAGCAAAATTAAGATATTTACCTTTTAACCATGCATTTACTGAAAGCAGCACAAAAAGCGTTAAGAAAATATCTAATAACGCAGTCCGAGACATCACTAAATTTAAGCCATCCAACGCCATTAATAGCGCAGCAAGTGTGGCCCATTTATTTTCATGGAAAATACGCTGAGCAATTCGAGCGGTTAAATAAATAGTAAAAGTACCTGCTACTGCTACTGCAATTCGCCAGCCAAATTCGTGATTGCCAAATAATTTGATTCCGGCTGCGATTAACCACTTACCAACTGGGGGGTGCACTACGAATTCCGGCGCACCTTTGGTTACCTCCACCCCATATTTCAAATAGTCTCGCGCGCCATCAACATAGTAAATTTCATCAAAAACTAGACCTTTTGGCGTGGCTAAATTAAAAGTGCGAATCAAGAATGCCAAGAAGGTGATAACCATCGATGGAAACATAAGTAAAGAGTAGATGAGATGATTGCGCTCATGAAGTTACTAATTGCTGGTGTGCCGTTAGGCAATCCAGGTGACGCTTCGGCCCGCCTGATTTCGGCAATTAGTAGCGCGTCAATTATTGCGGCGGAAGATTCGCGCCGATTTCAAAGACTTTGCCAAGATTTAGGAGTCTCAACCCAAGCAAAAGTTTTGTCATTTTTTGAAGGCAATGAAGAAGAGCGGACAGATCAACTACTAAATGAATTAAAAAACGGAGCAGATGTTCTGGTGGTTACTGATGCAGGTATGCCGACAGTCAGTGATCCAGGATATAAATTAGTTCGAAGTGCAATTGACGCAAATATCCCAGTAGAAGTTTTGCCAGGACCAAGTGCGGTGACTACTGCATTAGCTTTATCAGGATTACCTACAGATAGATTCTGTTTTGAAGGCTTTGTCCCCAGAACTCAAGGAGCTCGAGAGAAGTTTTTTGAAGCAATAAGATTTGAATCAAGAACCATAGTTCTTTTCGAAGCACCGCATAGATTAATTGATACTTTAAATGTCGCATTAAATATTTTAGGTGCAGATAGAAAAGCTGCACTTTGTAGAGAAATGACCAAAACATACGAAGAGACAGTTCGTGGAGATTTAACCACATTGATAGAGTGGGCAAATTCAAAGGAAGTATTAGGCGAAATCACGATAGTTATAGAAGGTGCTTCGAGTAGCGCGAAAGAAATTAATCGAGAAAAAATAGTTGCAGCAGTACGCAAATTAGAAAGTGTTGGTATGGATCGAAAAGAAGCGGTCGCTTCAATCGCAGCCGAGCTAAATCTGCCAAAACGTGAAGTTTTTGATGCAATGGTGGCGGCTAAGAATCAGAATTAAATATGTAGAATAACCGCATGACCGAGAAGGCTTATTACGTAACAACTCCGATTTATTACGTAAATGATGCGCCGCATATTGGCCATGCCTATACAACGGTCGCAGGTGATGTTTTAACTCGATGGCATAGACAAAAAGGCCAACCAACTTGGTATTTGACTGGCACTGATGAACATGGCCAAAAAGTTATGCGTACCGCTGATACCAATGGTGTTGCGCCACAAGCATGGGTTGATAAATTGGTTCAAGATGCTTGGCTGCCTAATTGGAAAGCATTAAATATTGCAAACGATGATTTTATTCGCACTACTTCAGAACGTCACACAAAACGTGTACAGACTTTCTTACAAAGATTAAAAGATGCTGGTTATATCTATGCCGGTAAATTCGAAGGTCCTTATTGTGTAGGTTGCGAAGAATTCAAATTACCTGGGGATTTAATTGACGATAAAGGCGAGAAGCTATGTCCAATTCATAGCAAACCTGTAGAAATTGTCGATGAAGATAACTGGTTCTTTAAGTTGTCAGAGTTTCGTGAACCTCTTCTCAAACACTACAAAGAAAATCCTGATGCTTGCCAACCAGAGAGCGCCAGAAATGAAGTAATTTCATTTTTAGAGGGCGATGTCAGAGATTTATCAATCTCTCGTTCAACATTTAATTGGGGAATTCCCGTTCCATGGGATCCAAAGCAAGTTGTATACGTTTGGTTTGATGCGTTGCTTAATTATGCGACGGCGGTTGGATTAGGTGATGATCCAAACAGCGAAGGTGGTAAAAAATTCAATATTACTTGGCCAGCAGATGTTCATTTAGTCGGTAAAGATATTTTGCGTTTTCATGCAGTTATTTGGCCAGCCATGTTAATGGCAGCGGGATTACCAGTTCCGAGAAAAGTATTTGCACATGGTTGGCTCTTAGTCGGCGGCGAAAAAATGTCAAAGAGCAAATTGACTGGAATTGCACCTAGCGACATCACTAATCACTTTGGAGTTGATGCTTTTCGTTATTATTTTATGCGCGCAATTCCTTTTGGAAGCGACGGCTCTTTTTCTTGGGAAGACATGGGCGCTCGGTACACCAGCGAGTTGGCAAATGATTTTGGCAATTTAGCTTCGCGCCTAACTGCAATGATTGAAAAGTACTGTGATGGTTTAATCCCAAATCCTGCTTCCGGTGGCGAATTAGCTGATTTACTTTTAAAGACCGTCGAAAGCGCCGATAAAGCTATGTGTGCACTTGATTTCCAAAGTGGCATCCTGGCCATTATGGATTTCTGCAAGCGAATCAATCTTTACGTTACTGAAACTGAGCCATGGGTTTTAGCTAAAGATGCTGCTAATAAGCAGAAACTAGATGAGGTTTTATATAACACCGCCGAAGGTATTCGTGCACTAGCCGTGTTATTGCACCCCGTAATGCCAGAAACTTGCGAAAAGTTATGGGAAAGTTTAGGCGCAAACTCAATCGGTCCACTTGCAAATCAAAAAATTGCAGATGTATCAAAGTGGGGAGCGCTTCCATCAGGTGCAAAAGTTTCAAAGATTGCACCATTATTCCCGCGTTTGGAAGAGTAATTGGCAGATCGTCACAATCGCGACATTGATCGCTTGCTTGCACCAGCGCCTGAACCTTTGCGTGTAAATGCAATCGATGCACATGCACATTTAGAAATAGTTACTAATACCGCACCAGATTCTGCAGAAATTGCAGAAGTAATTACCGCTGCTACTGCTGCCGGGGTGGATAGATTGGTGCAAGTTGGATATTCAGCAGAGCAATCAAAGTGGTGCGTAAAGTTAGCGGAGCTTTATCCTGGCAAAGTTTTAGCTGCAGTAGCGCTACATCCAAATGAAGCGCCAGTAGTTGCAGATTTAGAAGCAGATCTTTCAATAATCTCTGAGTTAGCGAAGCACCCACGCGTTCGCGCAATTGGTGAAACCGGTTTAGATTATTTTCGTACCCCTCCAGAGCTGCAGCAAATTCAGCGAACTTCGTTTAAAAGACATATCCAAATAGCAAAAGAAAATAATTTGGCATTAGTTATTCATGATCGTGATGCGCATGAAGATGTATTAAAAGTTTTAACCGAAGTCGGTGCACCTGAAAAGACAGTTTTTCATTGCTATTCAGGAGATTTAGAGATGGCAAAGTACTGCGTAGCACGCGGATATGTACTCTCGTTTGCGGGTACCGTGACATTTAAAAATGCGCCAGCTTTACGCGAAGCAGTCAAATATGTACCTGATGAGCTGCTGTTGGTAGAAACAGATTCTCCATTCTTGGCACCTACCCCGCATCGTGGTGCACTTAATACTCCAGCTCAGATTGCCAACATCGTTAGATTTATTGCGAACGAACGAGGAGTAGATCCAGAGCATGTTGCCGCCGTAACTTCGGCAAACTCCGTGCGAATCTTTGGATCTTTTGATTAATGACGTTATTAGGTGCAGCGGAGATTCGGGAACTCGCTGCGAAATTAAATTTAAATCCATCAAAAGGTCTAGGACAAAATTTTGTAATTGATGCAAATGTTTGCCAGCGCATAGTGCGCCAAGTAGCAATAACTAGCGGGGATGTAGTTCTTGAAATAGGTCCAGGGTTGGGGTCTTTGACATTAGCAATTTTAGAAACTGGTGTTCCATTAGTTGCCGTTGAGATAGATGAGCGATTAGCAAGAAAACTACCGGAAACTGTGGCAGCTCACCAACCAAATGCAGAATTGACCGTGATAAATCAAGATGCACTCAATCTAACTGCGTTAACAACCAACCCAACGGTTTTGGTAGCAAATTTGCCTTATAACGTTTCAGTGCCTGTGCTGCTCAATTTATTAGAGAGATTTCCATCGCTTCGCGAAGGTGTGGTGATGGTTCAAGCAGAAGTAGCAGATAGATTGGCAGCAAAACCAGGTAATAAGGATTATGGTGTGCCAAGTCTAAAAAGTGCATGGTGGGCCGATCTAGAATTAGCTGGAAATATATCCAGAAGTATTTTTTGGCCGATTCCAAATGTTGATTCAAAATTGGTTTACTTTAAAAGACATGAACCACTTGGTGATGAATCTTTTAGATTGAGAGTTTTTGCCTTGATTGATGCAGCTTTTTCGCAACGTCGTAAAATGATCAGATCTGCAATGTCATCCGTTTTGGGATTAGATGCTGAAAAAATAATTTTAGCGGCAGGGATAGACCCAACCCTTCGTGGTGAAGCTTTAGACATAAGTGCTTATACGGCGATTGCATCTCAAAAATATTAATTAACTTATAGTCTTCAACCATGCGTAAGTCAGTAGAAGTTCAGGTGCCAGCTAAGGTCAACCTGCAATTATCTGTTGGCCCAAAAGAATCTGATGGCTTTCATGAAGTAGTTACTGTCTTTCAGGCAATTTCAATTTTTGATAATTTAAAAATCTCACGTAGCGAACAATTCGATATCACTCTTGAGGGTGATTTTATAAATGGCGTTCCAATTGATCAGAACAATCTGGTTTCAAAAGCTGTTGAAATTATGGCGGAGCGATTTGAAATTGATAAGAATTTAAGCATTGAAATAAATAAAAGCATTCCGGTAGCCGGAGGGATGGCTGGTGGCAGCGCAGATGCAGCCGGAACTTTGTTGGGTATTGATCAGCTATTTGGTTTAGGTCTATCTAAGGAAGAATTAAGTGAAGTTGCACGCAAATTGGGTAGTGATGTGCCGTTTATGTTGCATGGTGGTACTGCTGTTGGCAGGGGTCGTGGAGATGAAATTACTCCGGCACTTTCGCGTGGAAATTATCATTGGGTAATTGCAGTTTCTAGTAATGGACTTGCAACGCCTGCCGTTTACGGAGAGTGTGATCGACTTCGGACTGGATTAGATATAAAAGCGCCTGCATTAAATGACGAATTGTTGCAAGCGCTACTTTCTGGTGATGCAAATCGAGTAGGCAAAGCTTTAAACAATGATCTGCAAGCAGCGGCAATTTCATTAAGACCTGCGCTTCGATTAATTCTTGATACTGGTCAGGAATATGGGGCGCTGGGTGGAATTGTCTCTGGTTCTGGCCCATCGGTTGCTTTCCTAGTTGCGGATGAAGATCATTCACTTGATCTAGCAGTTGCGCTTACGTCGAGTGGAGTAGTTGGCAGTGTGGCGCGCGCACAAGGACCGGTTTCCGGCGCAAAAATTATCTCAGTAAATTAAATTTCTTTAATCTTCAAAGTGAATTGCAAGTTCGCGAAGTAGCGCAGCCAAAGCTGCTTGTTCACCTTTATTTAAAACTTTGAGAAGTTCTCTTTCACGACTTAATAAATCTTCCATTGCACTGTCCACTGCTTTGGCTCCAGCTTTGGTTAAAGTAACCAAACTTCCACGACCATCATCAGGATCTTGAGTACGAGTAATTAAACCTAATTCTTCTAATCGGTCTAATCGATTTGTCATTGTGCCACTTGTAACCATAGTTTCTTGAATTAATTGACCTGGTGATAATTGATATGGATCTCCGACGCGACGAAGTGTTGCCAATACATCAAATCCCCAAGTTTCTAATTCTGCAAAAGCATTTCGGCGTGCGATATCAAGATGTTTTGAGATACGAGTAATTCGAGAGAGCACAGCAAGCGGAGTGAAATCTAAATCTGGACGTTCCTTCTGCCACGCCGCTATAAGACGATCTACCTCATCTTTATCGTCTTTATAGTCTTTATCATCAATCATTTTGCGTATTTTTCCTGATGGACTTTTCGTCTCTGTTGTTCATTTCTCGACGTAGCGTAATCGAGAGCGCGAATGATTTTGGCGAAATGCACCTTTTACGAGAGAATACGGGTTCCGCCATTGTGTAGTGGCTAGCACATGGGCCTTTGAAGCCCAGGGTCCTGGATCGATACCAGGTGGCGGAGCCATCTAAATACTCCAGATTAATCGAATAGAATTATCTAGTGATAAAGCAAGCAATTGTCTTGGCTGCCGGCGAGGGAACTCGCATGAAATCACAAACTCCAAAAGTCTTACATTCAATTTCAGGTCGTTCCCTCTTAGGACATGTGCTTCATGCACTTGAAAGTGTTGAACCTTCATCAGTTAGAGTCGTGGTTGGTGCTGGTCGCGAAAAAGTTGAAGAACATTTAACAGAAATTGCACCAGATGCAATCGCGATTTTCCAATCAGAACGAAATGGCACCGGCCATGCAGTGCAGGTGGCACTAAATGGCGTCACTGATAGTGGAAATGTTCTAATTTTGGCTGGCGATACCCCGATGCTTTCAGGCTCTACTCTTAAAGAATTTGTTGAAGCTCACAACACGGGTGGTTACACCGCATCAGTTTTAACTGCCGAGCAACCTGATCCAACCGGATACGGGCGAATCATTCGTGATGATGAGGGATTGCTATTCAAAATAGTTGAAGAAAAAGATGCAACTGATGATGAAAAGTTAATTTTCGAGATAAATTCGGGCGTTTATATTTTTGATTTTGCATCTCTCACAAACGCGATTGCCAAATTAAAAAGCAATAATGCGCAAGGCGAACTTTATTTAACTGATGCCATTGAAATCATCCGTAAAGAAGGAGGGAAAATCGCTCCCATTCTTTGTGAAGATTTCACAGAAACTTTAGGTGTTAATGACCGGGTGCAACTTGCGGAAGCAGCATCTATTTTGCGTGATCGAGTTAATGAGCGCCACATGCGAAATGGCGTCACAATTTTAGATCCTGCCACCACTTGGATTGATGACACGGTAACTATCGCTTCAGATGTTGTAATTCTTCCTGGTTCTGCGATTCTCGGCTCCACAGCGATTGCTTCACATGCAGTTATTGGACCTCGCACCACTTTGCAAGATTGTGCAGTAAATTGCTGCGCAACTATTAAAGAATCTAATTGCACTGGTTCAGAAATCGGTGAAAATGCAACTGTTGGTCCATATACATTCCTGCGAGCAGGCACCGTTTTAGCAAATGAATCAAAAGCAGGCGCGTTCGTAGAAATCAAGAATTCTCAAATCGGAAATGGTTCCAAAGTTCCGCATCTTTCGTACGTTGGAGATGCCACAATCGGAACAGGCACCAACATTGGCGCAGCTACTATTTTCGTAAATTATGATGGTGTAGAAAAACATCGCACTGAAATCGGAGATCACGTTCGTATAGGTTCCGACACGATGTTGGTTGCGCCTTTAACTGTTGGAGATGGGGCATATACCGCGGCGGGCTCAGTAATTACTGAAGATGTGCCAGCAGGCGCGATTGGAGTTGGCCGCTCAAAGCAGAGAAATGTCTTAGGGTGGGTCATGCGTAAGCGACCAGGTACCAAGTCAGCAATCGCTGCTGACCGAGCTACAAATAACAATTCAAATAACAAAACAGAAAACAAGGGAGAATAAACGATGAGCGAGCTTCGTCTTTCGTCCGAAAAGCGATTACGAATCTTTACTGGAAGAGCATTTCCAGAACTCGCAGAATCTGTAGCCTCCGAATTAGGCATCACCATAACTCCAACCTCTGCATATGATTTTGCAAACGGCGAAATCTTTGTTCGATTTGAAGAGTCTGTTCGCGGTAGCGATGCATTTGTAATTCAATCTCATGCCGCTCCAGTTAATAAACAGATCATGGAGCAATTAATCATGATTGATGCGCTGAAGCGCGCCTCTGCAAAAAGAATTACTGTAGTTGCACCGTTTTACGGATATGCACGTCAAGATAAAAAGCACCGTGGTCGCGAACCAATCTCTGCCAGATTGATGGCAGACTTATTTAAAACTGCCGGAGCGGATCGTTTGATGGTGGTCGACCTGCACACCTCGCAGATCCAAGGATTTTTCGATGGTCCAGTGGATCATTTATTTGCGTTACCACTTCTAGCAAATTATGTAGGAAGTAAAGTAGATCGTTCGCAATTAACAATAGTTTCACCCGATTCCGGTCGCGTTAGAGTTGCGGAACGTTGGTCAGATTTGCTTGGTGGCTGTCCAATTGCATTTATTCATAAGACTCGCAATCCACTAGTTCCAAATGAATCAACTGCTGGACGTGTAGTTGGTGATGTTCAAGGACGTACTTGTGTAGTTATTGACGACATGATTGATACCGCCGGAACTATTACCAAAGCAGTAGATGCGCTCTTTGAAGAAGGCGCACGGGATGTGATTGTGGCGGCTACGCATGCAGTATTTAGCGGACCTGCAATTGATCGCTTAAAGAATTCAAAAGCATCTGAAGTAATAGTCTGCGATACCCTGCCGATTCCGGTGGAAAATAGATTTGAAGGATTGACCGTACTCTCGATTGCGCCACTTATTGCTCGTGCGATTAGAGAAGTATTCGAAGACGGTTC
>CAYYFI010000020.1:0-16857 GCA_964471265.1 uncultured Actinomycetes bacterium
ATTAAAGTTCGAAGCCGATGTATTTGGTTTCAAGGAATTCGTGAATGCCATCGAAGCCGCCTTCGCGACCTAGACCTGATTGCTTGAAACCACCAAATGGAGCAGCAGGATCGCTAATTACACCTTTGTTGATTGCAACCATTCCTGATTCCATTGCTTCAGCAGTGCGAATTGCGCGGCCAAGTTCTCCGCTAAATACATAACTAATAAGTCCAAACTCTGTGTCATTAGCGAGCGCAATACCTTCTTCATCGGTATCGAAAATAACTATTGGAGCTACTGGACCAAAGATTTCATGTTTCAAAATCGAGTTGTATTTATCAACTGTCATCACAGTTGCTGGATAGAAAGCGCCATTACCTTCTGGCTTATTACCACCGGTACGAACTGCGGCACCATTTTTCTTTGCCTCTTCAACTAAATCGCTGATTTTGTCGCGTTCTTTTACTGATACATAAGCGCCAAGTGTCACGCCGTCATCGGTGCCGCGACCCATAACGAAACCATCCATTGCCTTGGTAAATGCTGCAATGAACTCTTCGGCGATACCTTTTTGTACGAAGATGCGATTTGCAGAGGTACAAGCCGCACCGCCATTGCGCATCTTGGCAAGCAGAATCGCAGAGACTGAAGTTTTGATATCAGCATCATCCAACACAATTACTGGTGCATTTCCGCCAAGTTCCATTGAGCAACGAATAACTTGATCCGCCGCCTCTTTAATTAAATGTTTTCCAACTTCAGTTGATCCAGTGAAAGATAAATTCTTAACTCTTGGATCATGCAACATCTTTGAAATTTGAGGTCCGGTTTTTTCTGGCAGGATTACATTTAAGACACCTTTAGGTAAACCTGCGCGCTCCATGATGTCTACGATATGAAGCGCAGTTAAAGGTGTTTCACCGGCTGGTTTTAAAATCATGGTGCAACCTGCGGCAACAGCCGGTCCGATCTTTCTAGTAGCCATTCCCGCAGGAAAATTCCAAGGTGTAATTAGTAAGGAAACACCGATTGGTTGATGGGTCACCAAAATTCGTTTGTCACCGCTTGGAGATTTACGAAAATCTCCTTCGACTCGAACAGTTTCTTCTGAGAACCAACGAAAAAATTCTGCGGCGTAAGCTGCTTCGCCTCTTGCATCTGGCATCGCTTTGCCATTTTCTTTGGAAATTAAAGTTGCAATAGTTTCTGCTTCTGCAGTCATGATTTCAAATGCTTTACGTAAAATTTCAGCGCGAACACGTGGTGAAGTTTTTGCCCAATCTGCTTGTGCATTGTGAGCGGCTGTAAGCGCTGCTTCACAAAGTTCATCGTTTGCAAGATGTACGTCGGCAATTACTG
Source organism: uncultured Actinomycetes bacterium (assembly GCA_964471265.1). Lineage (GTDB taxonomy): Bacteria > Actinomycetota > Actinomycetes > Nanopelagicales > Nanopelagicaceae > ZLKRG08. Next base: position 1,342 of record CAYYFI010000020.1, read on the forward strand.
ATCCATCTGCTGGGTCATAAACCGGTGTTGTGGAACTTCCCTTAACCCATTTTCCATCGATGTATAACTCTGTGCGCATGAAAAAAGCATACCTTTTAGTGCAAATGCTCTAAAGCGGTCTAGACTTAAACCTGTTATGGCTAAATCCTGGACGGATGGCGCTCCAGCGCCCGTCGCATTGCAAGATCACGCACACCTAGAAGATCCAATTTCTTACAAGATTAAGAAAGCGGTCTTGGGCGGGCCACTAAATCGCCACACCTTAAGCCATCAAAGATTAAAGAAAAGATTTGCACTTGGCATTCTCTCATCTGACTGCATTTCATCATCTGCTTATGGTTCCGAACAGATTTTATTAGCGCTGCTTCCCGCATTTGGTTTAGCAGCATTTACATTATTGATGCCACTTACCTTTGTGGTCTTAATTATTCTAACCATCATCACGCTTTCTTATACAAACGTAATTGATGTTTATACAAAGACTGGCGGCGCCTACATAGTTTCCAGAGATAACTTTGGGCCAACTACTTCAATTATTGCTGCAGTTGCTTTGATGTTGGATTACATAGTTACTTTGGCAGTGCAAGCATCAGCTGGCGTGCTTGCGATTATTTCGACTTTCCCTAATTTGGCACCATACAAAGTTGAAATGGTGCTCTTTGTGATTGCCTTTTTAACATATGGCAATTTACGAGGCGTAAAAGAGGCAGGCAAAGCATTCGCCGCTCCAACTTATTTATTTATTGTTGGAATGTATGTGGTTTTCGTAGTCGGAATTTATCGAGTATTTAATGGCTCCCTTGAAAAACTTTCTACTGTCCAAGAAGGTGCAGTACATATTGGTACCGAACAAGGATTGTTAAGTGCCGCTGCAATATTTATCTTGCTTCGCGCTTTTGCTAATGGTGGATCTTCATTGACTGGACTTGAAGCAATCTCAGATGGTGTGGCGTTATTTGAAGTGCCAGAAGCCAAGAATGCAAAGAAAACACTGATAATTATGTCTGTATTGCTGGGTTCATTAGTGCTCGGCGTATCTTGGTTTGCATACAAGATTCATGCCTTGCCATATGAATCTGGCTCTCCAACTGTAATTTCTCAAATTGCGAAATCAGTTATGGGTGAAGGTCCATTTGGAAACTTCTGGTACATCTATGTTCAGTTTGCCACTACTTTGATTCTCTTTGCAGGCGCAAACACTACTTATTCTGCATTTCCAATTCTTTGCAATTTCGTAGCAACAGACGGCTTTTTGCCTAAGCAATTAACCAAGCGTGGGCACCGATTGGCTTTCTCGAATGGCATTATTTTCTTAGCAATAGGTGCAGTAATTTTCGTAATCACAACCGGTGCTTCAGTCGAACATCTTGTCGCTTTTTATGCACTTGGAGTGTTCACCGGATTTACGCTTTCTGGTTTTGGTATGGCTAAACATGCTCGCGAAAATCGCACCAAGAATTGGAAAGCAAAAATATTCTTAAATAGCTTGGCTGGTGCAGTTTCACTCGTGGTAGTTGTTATCTTCTCGATTGTTAAATTCACCGAAGGTGCTTGGATTATTTTGACCATCGCACCAATTTCTGTAATTTCACTGCTTCGATTAAATCGTAGATATGTGCGTGAGCAAGCGGTGCTTTCGCTCGCGCAAGAAAAGGCTCGCGCTACTTCTATTGCTAGACATGATGTCACCGTGTTAGTAGATAGCGTGGACTTAGCAACAGTTGGCGCGGTCAGATATGCGCGCAGCTTAAATCCGCACACATTAAGCGCTGTTCATTTTGTAATTGATGATCGAAGAGCTGATGACATTAAGAAAGCATGGGCTGAAACGCCAGCACTTTCTGATGTTTCACTTGAATTAATTGATTGCCCTGATCGCAGATTAGCTAATGCAGCTTTAGATTATTCAATTCGCGCAACTGCAGATGGAAATCATGAATTAACGCTTTTGCTACCGCGTCGTTCATATTCTCGAATTCTCGGAAAAATCTTGCATGATCAAACCGCTGAACAGATTGCGGCACCTATTTCACAATTGCCTCGGGTAGTAGCAACCATTATTCCTTTTGACGTGGTGCGATTGTTAGAAGAAGGTCCATTTAATGTGCATGGTTCACATGATGAAGAAACTAAAGTAGCGCCAACTCAAACTATTGAACCAGCAAAACGCATGGTGCCACCAGCTAACTTTGAACCCGTCGGTCACTATTCAGAAAAGGTAATCAAAATTGGCGAAGTTATCTGGCGAAAGCGTGCACACGTTCAAGGTCGAGTAACCGCAATTAGAACTTCACCAGCTAATCAAGCACCTATGTTGGAAGTAGAAATGTGGGATGAAACTGGCGGAATTACGCTGCAATTCTTAGGACGTAGATCTTTAGCTGGACTTGATGTTGGAGCGCAGCTTCGCGCTGAAGGTATGGTTGGTGAAGTTGATGGTTTACTAACTATCCTTAATCCAAATTACGAATTACTTCACTAATTATCGTTTCGCTTGAAAAAATTCTGCTAACAACTTTGCACAATCGTCTGCTAATACGCCGGATATAACCTCTGGTTTATGTAACTGGCGCGGATCTCTAAGTAAATCCCATTGCGATCCAACTGCACCCGCTTTCTCGTCCCAAGCACCAAAAACCAAGCGGGGAATCCTTGCTTGTGCAATTGCGCCAGCACACATTGAACAAGGCTCTAAAGTCACAACTAGAGTGCAATTTTCTAATCTCCAATTACCAATTGCGCTTGCAGCTTTCTGAATTGCAATTATCTCTGCATGCGCAATTGGATTATTTGATAATTCTCTTTGATTAGCGCCAGTAGAAATAACTTCGCCATCTTTATTTAAAATGATGGCACCAACCGGAACATCACCACTGGCCGATGCTGCCGCACGAGCTAACTCGATGGCTTTCGCCATCGCATCTTCATAATTCATATTTCTCTTACAGCTCCAGAAGTTCTACAAACTCATCAGAGAAACCAAGTCTCTTTGCAATCGCTTCGAGTTGTTCATCTGGAAATAACTCAGTGTCATCGCAGAGCGCTTCTAATTCCATATGCCCCATTCCTAAATCACTGATGATATCCATATGTCCACCAGGAAGTGGTTCGTCATCTTCATCAGGAATCGGCAAATCTGCAATTTCTAAGAATTCATTGGCAACTTCGTAATCAAGTGCACAAGTTACATCACTAATAAATAGGCTGATGTGGCTACCGAGCACCCTAATGAGAATAAAAAATTCTTCATCGATTGATATCAAAGCTAGCGCGCCACCATTTGTTTGATGATTTCGTAACTCTTTTATTACCGCGCCGATGTTGTATGGGTCAGGCAGGATCTCTAAATTCCATGTGCCACTTTCATGCCAAGCAGCGACTGCAAAATCAACGTCTGAGTTCATTGTCACTGCCTTTCTCCCTGAATCCCTGTAATCAGCGCGAAAACTGCTTACGACAAGTTTTGCACTACTTCTTAGTATTTGAAAGACCTGTAAGGTAGGCATTATGAAAGTGCATGTTGCCGACCATCCATTAATTGCGCATAAATTGACGGTATTGCGCGATGAGAAAACAGATTCACCAACTTTCCGCCATCTGGTCGAAGAGCTGGTAACACTGCTCTCATATGAAGCAACCCGTGAAGTCAAAGTAGTTCCAAAATCCATTAGGACGCCAGTCTCACCAATGACTGGTGTTGAGATGACTAAACCAACTCCAGTAGTAGTTCCGATTTTGCGTGCTGGTCTAGGCATGCTTGAAGGTATGACTAAATTGATGCCAAATGCAGAAATTGGATTTCTAGGTATGGTGCGAGATGAAAAGACTTTGCAAGCATCAACTTATGCAAATCGATTACCTAAAGATTTAAAAGGTCGCCAATGTTTTATTCTGGATCCAATGCTTGCAACTGGCGGAACCTTGATTGCGGCAATTCAATATTTACTTGATTTAGGTGCAACCGACATTATTGCAATCTGCATAATTTCATCTCCAGAAGGAATCAAAGCTGTCGGTGAAGCATTTCCAAATACCAACGTGCATTTAGTAACTGGCGCAGTTGATGAAAAATTGAATGAACACGGTTACATCGTTCCTGGTTTAGGTGATGCTGGTGATCGTTTATACGGAGTAGTTTGATGTCATCTACCAGTCCCGGTTATGGAATTACTATTCGTGTTGAAGGTGCACCAGAACGTCAACCAGTAGCGCAAGCCACGACAGCAATTACAAATGCTGGTGCCACAATCACTGCGTTAGATGTTGCTGAATCAACTTTGGAATTAGTGGTAGTTGATATTACTTGTGACACCATCGATGTAAATCACGCAAAAGAAATTTGCGTTGAAATTGAAAATACTCCTGGGTTAAAGGTCCGTAAAGTAAGTGATCGCACATTCTTGCTTCATTTAGGTGGCAAAATTGAAGTTACTCCTAAGGTGCCACTTAAGACTCGTGATGATTTATCACGTGCATACACACCTGGAGTTGCACGAATTTCGCAGGCAATTGCCGCAGATCCTGCTGATGCCAGACGTTTAACAATCAAACGAAATACCGTGGCGGTCGTAACTGATGGCTCCGCGGTACTGGGCCTAGGAAATATCGGTCCTGCAGCTGCGCTACCTGTAATGGAAGGTAAAGCTGCGCTCTTTAAAAGATTTGCAGATGTAGATGCTTGGCCGGTTTGCATTGATTCCCAAGATGTTGATGAAATAGTTAGAACTGTGCAATTAATTGCACCTGTATATGGTGGAATTAATTTAGAAGACATCTCTGCACCGCGCTGTTTTGAAATTGAAGCAAAATTACGCGAACTGCTTGATATCCCAGTTTTTCATGATGATCAGCATGGCACTGCAATTGTGGTCTTGGCAGCGCTTAAGAATGCTTTGAAACTGGTAGGTAAAGAATTAAAAGATGTGAAAATTGTTATTAGTGGCGCTGGCGCTGCTGGTACTGCAATTGCAAAATTACTTTCTATAAGCGGTGCACAAAATTTATTGGCTTTTCACCGAGAAGGTGTTGCGCAGATTGATGGTATTGATAATCATGGTTTCAAAGGAAATTTGCACGAAGCCGTTAAAGGAGCCGATGTATTTATTGGTGTGAGTGCGGCTAATGTATTGACTGAAGATGATGTAAAAGTGATGGCAATTAACTCCATTGTTTTTGCACTTGCAAATCCAGATCCTGAAATTGACCCAACGATTGCCAGAAAATATGCCGCGGTCGTTGCAACCGGCCGAAGCGATCATCCAAATCAGATTAACAACGTTTTAGCATTCCCAGGAATCTTCCGTGGCCTTTTAGATGCAAACGCCAGCAAAATTACTGACGAACTACTCGTGGCAGCTGCAGATGCAATTGCCACATGTGTCGCGCCAGCTCAACTAAATGCCAACTTCATAATCCCAAGCGTCTTCGATGCGGAAGTTGCAAAGAAAGTTGCGGCAGCCGTTAAGGAAGCTGCTAAATAATGCTGCAAGCATCCTTTGATGCCCAATTAGCACAGTTTGGACCGCTACTTTTCTATGTCATCGCTTTCGTAGTGATGTATGTAGAAAATGGCATCATGCTGGGTTTCTTTTTACCCGGCGATTCACTTCTCTTTAGCGCTGGATTAGTAGCGGCAAGCAACAGTTCCATTGATATTTCATTACTTTGTTTAGTGGTCTTTTTAGGTGCTTTTATCGGTGATCAAACCGGATATGTCATCGGCCGCAAATATGGACGTCCTTATTTGGAGCGCAAAAATTCACCCAGAATAAATCACATGATTCTGCGCGCAGAGAAATTTTATGAGCGATCCGGCTGGTGGGCAGTAGTGGCTGCTAGATATTTCCCATGGATTCGCACCTTTGTGCCGCCCATTGCCGGTGCGGCAAAGATGCGTTACTACGGATTCTTAACGGCAAATGCATTTGGAGCGCTTTCTTGGGCGGTATTGATTACTTTGGCAGGTTACTACTCTGCAACTATTCCTTGGGTTAAAAGTTCCAGTTATGCAATTGCGGCATTCTTTATTAGCGCTTCAATTATCTCTTCTGTTGTTGGCTACTTACGCCACCGACAATAACTCCTAAAAACGATAAACAAATTCCGGATATTAACCAACCGCTAATTCGGACACCATGTACAGGCACTAACCAATCGATTAGCAGCGCACCAAATAAATTTCCGCCCACACTTAAAAGTGTGGAAGCTAGAACTCCAAGTTGTTGAACTATTGTTGCCGAATAAGCAATATATATAACCCCTAATACTCCACCTGTGTACATCCACCAAGGTCCACTTGGTAATGGCTGGAATTCATAACGATTTGCTGGAATTAAAATCGCAGTAAGTATCAATAAAAATGAAGTTCCCATAATGAAGTTAAGTAATGAAGTCGTCCAATGTTGACCAGAGTAAATATTTATCTTGCCATTTAGAGCTCTTTGAATTCCTACAATTGCGCCAGCTAAGCCAGCTAAAACTACGGGAAAAAGTGATAAATCTTGGGCATCAATTCGATCCCATACTGATACCAATACCGCTACCACTGTGATTAATGAGGCCAAAATCCGACGAAAAGTAATGTGTTTTTTAGCGCCGCCGGAAAGTCCAAATGCATCGACAATCAGTGATGAAGCAGTCTGTCCAGAAATTGAAGCGACCGAATAAACTGCTACTCCAATTACAGTTACGGTATTGGTCTGAATTGCTACAAAGATACCGCCTAACATTCCAGCAAATAAATTCCAGCGCTTTAAACCGCCTTCTGCTAAACCTTTTTTGATTCCAGTAAGCCCTTGGCGCATTCCGTGATGCGCAAATGCAAAAATTGAAATCACAATCAAACCTGAGCCGAATGAAACTGTAGCGGCTTGAATTGGATTGCCAAGAACTTGAGAAAGCTCGCCATTTACGCGAGCTTGAAAAGCAATTAAAGTTGCAGTTAAGAAAGCAATTAAATCTAAACGCATTTGCTTAACCACTCCTCTTCTAAATCAGCCCGCTTTTTTAGCGCTGCTTGCAATTCGTCAGTTGCTCTAATGAGCGCTGCTGCATCAAATGCAGCAGCAACCTGTGCTTTCTCTAACTCTATAATTTCAAGGTCTAACTTTTCCATCTGACGCTCTATTCGAGCTAAATCTTTCTTATTCTGTCGTTCCTCGGCTGCAGAAGAGATTTTCTTTTCATTTGTATTCTTTGGAATTGAAGCTTCAATCTGAATTGCGCGCTTTTCAAGATATTGATCTATTCCTCTGGGCAGGTCTGTAACTTTTCCGTCACCCAATAAGCCAATCACTCGATCACAAGTTCGTTCTAGAAAATACCGATCATGCGAAATTACTAATAATGTCCCTGCGAAACTATCCAATAAATCTTCTAGTTCAGTAAGAATTTCAATGTCAAAATCATTAGTTGGCTCATCAAGTAGTAAAACATTGGGGCTATCCATCAATAATCTAGTGAGTTGTAAGCGCCGTTTTTCACCGCCTGATAAATCTCCAACTGGAGTCCATTGAGATTCGCGATCAAAACCAAGTCGTTCGCAAAGCTGCGAAGCTGATAGTTCGCGTCCTCCTCCTAGCTCCACTCTGGTTGCCACGCGCTCTACCGCTTCAATTAAACGCCATGTGGGATCAAGTTCGGCCAAATGTTGCGAAAGCATCGCCACTTTAACTGTTACACCTTTAACTAATTTTCCTGCCGAAGCAAAATGTTCACCGGCCAAGGTGCGCATCAATGTTGTTTTGCCAGCGCCATTAACACCAACAATTCCAATTCGTTCACCAGGGCCAATGTTCCAAACTAAATCTTCAATTAATACATTTTCTCCAGCCCGAATTTGTAGATGTTGACATTCAAAAACGGTATTACCTAAGCGATTCTGGCTAAATTTTAGAAGTTCAGTGTTGTCTCGTGGCGGTGGTTCGGTTGCAATTAATTCATTTGCGGCATCAACACGAAACTTTGGTTTTGAAGTTCTAGCTGGTGCACCTCGGCGCAGCCAAGCCAGTTCTTTTCGAAGTAAATTATTTCTTCTTGCATCCATGGCTGCTTGTTGGCGAGCGCGTTCAGCTTTAGCTAATACATAAGCAGAATATCCGCCGTCATACTCTTCTAGTGCACCGCCTATAACTTCCCAAGTTGTTTCCGTAACTTCATCTAAAAACCAACGATCGTGTGTAACTACCACGACCGCTAGATTTTTTCGCTGCTTTAAATGATCAGCAAGCCAAGCGACTCCTTCGACATCTAAATGATTTGTTGGTTCATCAAGCAAGATCAGATCTAAATCTTCTATTAATAATTTTGCTAAACCCACACGGCGACGTTCGCCACCTGATAATGATGCAAAACCTCTAGTAAATAGCTCTTCGTGATATCCGCCAAAAAGCCCAGTAAATATGGCGCGCACACCCGCATCACGCGCCCATTCATGTGTTGCTTTATTTCCAAGCACAACATCGCGAACCGTAGCTCCTTTAGGCGCATTATCAATCTGCGACAAGATTCCGATATTGGTTCCGCCACTTTTAGTTACGCGTCCAGCATCAGGCGCTTCAGTACCTGCAATTATTTTCATTAGCGTTGATTTACCAGCGCCATTTCTACCTACGATGCCAATACGGTCACCTTGGGAAACTCCAATACTTACATTTATTAGGAGTTCCTTTATATCGAAAGCTTTACTGACGCTTTCTAGGTTCACAAGGTTCCGTGCCATAGCGGTTAAGAGTAGGCTCTCGTCTCATGGAAGTCACAACTCGCGAATACGCGTTGGCCCTTGATGCTGCAGATCCTCTGGCCAAATACCGTGAAAAATTTGTAATTAATGACTCGGACCAGTGTTATTTGGATGGAAATTCTCTAGGTCGCTTACCAAAAGCAACCATTGATGCCGTAAATAATTTTATGGTTGACGAATGGGGGAAGGAAGTCGTTGCCGGTTGGGCGCATTGGGTTGATGAAGCGCAAACAGTAGGAAATTTATTAGGTCGTGCCGCACTTGGTGCGGCAGCAGGTCAAGTCTTAGTTTGCGATACCACTTCCATTAATTTTTATCAGTTGGCGCTTGCCGCAATCCAAGCACGACCAAATCGCAAAACCATAATTATTGATGCAGCAAATTTCCCAACCGATCGTTACATCTTGCAAGGATTGGCCCGCCAATTTGGATTGAATTTAATCACTATTGATAATGAACCAGGCGAAGCAAAACACGAACGAATTACGCCAGAAATTTTAGAAAAATATTTAAATGATGACGTGGCATTAGTAACTCTAGAAGTTATCCAATATCGGTCCGGAGCTCGTTCGCCAATCAAAGAAATCACTGATTTGGTGCGCAAATATGGCGCATACATGTTGTGGGATGCCAGCCATGCAGTTGGTGCAATCGAAATGGATTTCGATAAAAATGGTGTAGATCTTGCAGTTGGCTGCACTTATAAATATGGCAATTCTGGCCCAGGCTCACCAGCTTGGATGTATGTATCTAAGAGAGTACAGAAAGAGTTGCAAGTTCCGATTCAAGGTTGGTTTGCACAAGCTGATCAATTCGAAATGGGACCCACCTTCGATCGCGAATTGGAATCTATGCGTGGCTTCCAAATCGCAAGTCCAGGTTTGATGGCGATTAGATGTGTTAAAACTGCATTCGAAATGATTGAAGAAGCAACTATCAAAGCAATTAACGACAAAAGTGCCAAAGGCACTGAGATGATGATTGCGCTTTACGATGCCTGGCTAGCACCACTTGGTTTTGAATTAAATACATCTAGAGTGGCAGCAGAACGCGGTGGTCACATTTCACTAATTCATCCAGATGCCAAAGAAATTGCAGTAGCAATGCGCACGATGATAAATGTAATTCCAGATTATCGTGTTCCCAATTCCATACGTCTAGCAATCAGTCCTCTACCTACCTCTTATGTGGAGGTTTGGGATGGTTTTGAAAGACTTCGTGATTTAGTGGCAAGCAAAAAATATATTGGCGCAGGCCAAGGAGGATCTCGAGTCACATGAGCGAAAATTACGATTCTGCCCTTACGTATACAAGCTATTTAGCTATAGATGATTTATTAAAACTTCAGAAACCACTTTCAGAAGGACCTGAGCATGATGAACTTCTTTTCATCATCATTCATCAAACCTACGAACTTTGGTTCAAGCAATTAATTCACGAATTTGCTGAGGCTCAACGAGCTTTGGAAGCAAATGAAACCCATAAAGCTTTAGGTGTTTTAGGGCGAATTCGGACCATTATGAAAACTTGCGTTTCACAGGTAGATATTCTGGAAACGATGACGCCGCTGCAATTTCTCTCTTTCCGCAATTATTTAGCGGCTTCTAGTGGATTTCAGTCTGCACAATTTCGAAAAGTGGAAGCAATTCTGGGTCGCCGTGATGAGAAATTTGCTAGCCATTTACCACCTGAGATGCGCGATGAAATTATTGAAATGTTAGGCAGTAGATCGCTTTGGGATTCGGTGATGATTTATCTTTCCAAACGAGGTGCAGAAATTCCAGAGACCGTTTTAAATCGGAATCTACGCGATCATTACCTTCCAAATATTGAGGTGCAGACTGCGCTAATAAAAGTACATCGTGAAGATTTAGAAGCGGCGATGGTTTGTGAAAAATTAGTAGACATTGATGAAGGTTTGCAGGAGTGGCGCTATCGCCATGTAAAAATGGTGGAGCGCACCATTGGCAGTAAGTCTGGAACTGGCGGTTCTAGTGGTGTGAAATATTTAGCCAGCACGCTCTTTAATCCGGTATTCCCAGATCTTTGGGCTATTAGAGCGAACCTTTAAGAATTAATTCTTCCAGCGGTTTGCGACTTGGCTGAGCTTTTTCACGCTCTGCCACTTGTACTGGCAAAATATCTGAATCAGCTTGTTTACCAATTGCAATTACGACCACTGGTTCTAGAGTAGTTAAATCAAAAGTTTGGCACATGACATCATGATTGAAGCCAGTCATTTGATGAGAAATATAACCACGATGATGTGCTTCGAAAGTTCCTTGCGAAACCGCTAATCCTAAGTCATATTGAAAACTTGGATGTGGTGCGCCATTTGCGCGCTGTTTGGTGCCAACTACCAGTAATAAAGCGCTGGAGTTCTTTGCCCAACTTTGATTGAACTCTCCCAGGCCATTAAGTATTTGATTAAAAGTTTCATCATTACGTTTTCCAAAAATAAACCGCCATGGTTGTTCATTAAATGCAGAAGGTGCCATTCGCGCCGCTTCTAAAATTGCATGTAAATTTTCTGTAGAAATTACATCATCTACATCAAATGCTCTTGGACTCCAACGATTGGTAATTAAGGGATGAAGATCTAATTCAGTTGGCGCTTTTTTCACTACTTTTGGCATTTAAAACCTCTCATCGATATTCGCAATAACAACTAGAAACGACACAATATTCCCGCATAAAATCCATATGGGGTTGCCAAAAATTTTTAAACTGATACCCTCGCTTTTAGAACGAGAACTCAGGAAAAGGAGAGTACAACTCAATCTCTGATCGAAATCGATCTTGACAATTGTATGTACTGATTAAAAAATGCAAACCCGCGCTAACCACGCACAAACATTTAGACACACCCCAACCTCTGTAAAACCACTAAACGAAGCGAAAGTTGCAGCTCTTCTAGATCAAGAATGGGCGCGCTATAAAGAGACCACTAAACAATCAGGTTTAGAAAATAACCAAGCAAAGAAAGTATTACCGCTTGGTGCAACTAGTTCCTTCCAGCATTGGGATCCATATCCACTATCAATCGTCTCTGCGCAAGGTGCATGGATGAAAGATGTCGATGGGCGAGATTTACTAGATCTTTCAATGGGATTTGGCGCGATGCTTGCTGGTCATTTAAATCCAGATGTAATTCGCGAACTTCAAAGTTCGCTCGAAACTGGAACTCTCTTCGTGACCCCTTCACCAATTTCTACTGATGCTGCCGAGCGCATCTGTAAGCGTTTTGGCTTAGATTTAGTTCGATTTACCAATTCAGGTACTGAAGCGACTATGTATGCAGTGCGCACTGCTCGCGCATATACAGGTCGAAATGGCATCGTAAAAATCGAAGGTGGTTACCACGGAAGTTACGACCCACTAATGGTTTCATCCAAGCCACCGGTTGATAAAGCTGGAGATCCACATCTTCCTAATTCCGTTACACCTTATGGTGCAGTTCCTGGCGAAGTTTGGGTTGTTCCTTACAACGATGCCGAAGCAATTGAAGAAATTTTCAAGAGACATCGCAATGAAATTGCTTGCTTAATCATGGAACCAGTATTAGAAAATATTGGAATTGTGCTTCCAGACGCTGGCTACTTGGAACGAGTTCGTGAGCTTTGTACTGAATATGACATCGTTTTAATTTTCGATGAAGTCAAAACCGGATTAACAGCTGGTCCACAAGGAGCATCAGAACGTTTAGGTGTAAATCCAGATTTAATTTGTTTAGCTAAATCAATTGGCGGCGGTATTCCTCTTGCTGCTTTTGGTGGCGATTATCGATTCATGGAAACAGTAGTTGACGGTCGTATGGCACATTTCGGTACTTTTAACGGAAATCCACTGGCAATGGCAGGTGTTCGCGCAATCGACAAGATTTGTACACCAGAAGCTCTTGCAAAAGCTGAAAATTTAAATGATCAAGCGCTACTTCGAATCACAGATGCCATCAATGAATTCGAGTTGCCTGCACACACTGTCGGATTTGGTGTTAAAGGTTGCATTACTTGGTCGGAAAATCCAGTTCGAAATTACCGTGATTACAAAGCTACAGATTTCAAGATTGCCGAACTTTCTTGGCTCTGGTCAATAAATCGCGGAATCATTACGCCACCAGGATTAGATGAACAATGGTTAATTTCATTGGCACACGGACAGCGTGAAATTGATATCTTGGTAAATGATTTCATTGAACTAGCAAGCACGCTTCGCGCTTAACTCTAAACTCTTATAGACTGGTAGTTATGTCTGAAGAGTTAATTGTTGCTCACGGCCTGACCAAAAAATTCGGAGACTTTACCGCGGTAGATGGGATTAATTTCTCTGTGCGCCGTGGAGAATCATTTGGATTACTTGGTCCTAATGGTGCTGGGAAATCCACCACTATGAGAATTATCGGCGCAACTTCACAACGCACCAGCGGAGAGATCACGATTCTGGGTAAAGATCCGGAGAAATTTGGCCCACAGATCCGTGCACACCTTGGCGTTATCCCACAAAAAGATAACTTGGATGAACAATTAACTGTTACCGAAAATCTTTACATTTACGGTCGTTATTTCGGGCTCTCACCAAAATTCATTAAAGGTAAAGTTAATGAACTGCTGGAATTTGCGCAGTTAGAAGAGAAGCGCGATGCCAAAGTGGAATCGCTATCTGGCGGTATGAAGCGTCGATTAACAATTGCGCGTGCCTTAGTTTCAGATCCCGATATTTTGATTTTAGATGAACCAACTACTGGCCTTGATCCACAAGCTCGACACATTCTTTGGGATCGTCTTTTCCGCTTAAAAGAAAAAGGTGTCACGCTAGTAATCACTACACACTTTATGGATGAAGCCGAACAACTTTGCGAACGATTGATTGTGATTGATCGCGGAAAGATTATGGCTGAAGGATCTCCGGCAGAATTAATCAAGAATTACTCATCAAAAGAGGTTTTGGAACTTCGTTTTGGCTCTGAAAAGAATGAAGAAATTGCCGATAAATTACGCGATAAATGCGATCGACTTGAAGTATTACCTGATCGCATTCTGCTCTACTCTGAAGATGCCGAGCATGCCCTAGAAGACATTATGCGGACTGGATTACATCCACGCACTTCACTTGTACGACGTTCATCCCTTGAAGATGTTTTCTTACGATTAACTGGAAGATCGCTAATCGAATAATGCGTAAAGTTGCCGCCGGCGGTTCACGTTTCGTTTTAGAAGCGCGTCTTGCAAATATGAAAAAGTTTGTGTCAATTATTGTCGCCTACTCTGTCATGAATCCATTGCTATATCTACTTGCAATTGGCGCAGGAGTCGGAACTTTAATTAATCGTAGCTCTGGCGGAATTGATGGCGTTGAATACTTGGTGTTTCTGGCACCTGCATTACTTGCGAACGCAGCAATTCAAGGTTCTATGGATGAAACTATCTTTCCTACTTTAAGCGGATTCCTCTGGAATAAAACTTTCTTCGGTATGAACTCCACGCCACTAGGTGGAAGAGCAATTGCGCTAGGTGTTTATTGGGCGGCAATGGTGCGAAATATCTTTACCGTGCTCTGTTATTACTTAGTGATGCTCTTCTTTGGCGTATTAAAAGCACCTCATGCTTGGTTAGCCATTCCCGCAGGAGTGCTTGCAGGCGCTGCATTCGGTGCAGTGATGTTGGCTTTTGCTGGCAATGTTAAAAACGAAGATCACTTCTTTACATTTGTTGGTCGTTTTGTAATTCAGCCAATGTTCTTTTTAAGCGGCACTTTCTTTCCGCTCGATTCAATTCCAATTTACTTACGTTGGATCGGTTGGATTTCGCCATTATGGCATGCCACAGATCTGGGCCGATATTTAACTTACGGCAGAGATATTTCAATAACTTTAGTTTTCATACATGTGCTTTTCTTACTAACCATGATCGTAGTTGGCCTAACTCTGGCCTTTAGGGCTTTTGAGAGGCGGTTAGCAAAATGAGTTTCTTATCCGCAATTGCAATCGCCGAAAAAAGAATTGGTAGAGCAGGAGAAGGTATTTATTCCGGCCGTGCACGAGTTGTCTTAGAACGTAGCTGGATTCAATTTAAATCTTCAGCCTGGTTGGTGGTTGCCTCTGGATTTATCGAACCAGTGCTTAACTTAATTGTTTTTGGATATGGTGTTGGAAACTTTATAGGAAACATTGAATTGGATAATGGTTTATCGGTTTCATATGCCTCTTTTGTGGTGCCTGGTTTACTTGCTTCAGCAGCAATGATGGGCGCAGTTATGGATTCGACTTGGAATGTTTTCTTCAAAATGCATGAAGCTCGTTTATATAACGCAATGCTTGCTACATCGCTTGGGCCAATGGATGTCGCTATCGGCGAGATAGCTTGGGCGTTGCTTCGTGGTGCGCTCTACTCCACTGCGTTTATGGCGATTGTAACTCCGCTAGGTTTAATTGAATCTTGGTGGGGGTTACTCGCAATTCCAGCTGGCGCAGTTATTGGTTTTGGTTTTGCATCATTAGGTATGGCTTTAACTAGTTATATGACCAGTTTCCAGCACATGGGAATGATCAACATCGTATTACTACCAATTACATTATTTAGTGGTTCTTTCTTCCCGCTTTCAGTACTTCCAAATTGGTTAGCGAATATTGTTTATTGGACTCCGCTCACCCAAGGTATTGAATTGATGAGATCACTGACTTTAGGCACAGTTGATGGCAGCATCTTTATTCATTTAGCCTATTTCTCGGTATTTATCGCGGGAGGCTTGTATTTCACTACGCGCCGCTTAAATGCCTT
>CAYYFI010000021.1:0-16790 GCA_964471265.1 uncultured Actinomycetes bacterium
GACCAGATACGCAAACCTTGCCATTTAGCTTGTTCTTCTTTAGAACTGCTACTGCAGCAAGACCTAGACCTTCGTTAGCTGATACAACTGCATCAAGCTTTCCGCCAGCCTTTGTAAGCATCTGCTCGAAAATTGTTCCACCCTTTACGTTGTCCCAATCTGGAACAGCTTGGTCAGCAACAAGTGTGCCACCTGAGCTCTTTAGGTAAGGACCAACAACTGATGAATAACCTTGCTTGAATAGAGTTGCATTGTTATCTGTTGGTGAACCATTTAGGTATACAACGCGAGGCTTCTTGACGCCCTTTGCCTTTAAGCAATCTACAATTCCTTGACCTTGCAACTTACCTACTGCAACGTTATCGAATGAAACGTAGTATGAAGCTGAACCCTTAAGAGTTAGACGGTCATAGTCAATTGTTGGAACACCTTGCTTCTTTGCCTTGTCCTGAACAGCCTTAGCTGAATCTGAATCAAGGTTAACCATGATTAGAACCTTTGCACCCTTGGTTAGCATTTGATCAGCGATAGTTGCGAATGCAGCCTTATCACCATTTGCATTCTGGATATCGACTGTTACGCCAGCCTTATCAAATGCAGCTTTCAAGAATCCACGGTCTGCTGTTTCCCAGCGAGCTGAAGAAGCAGCATCTGGAAGAATTACACCAACGAAGCCGGCAGCTGCCTTTGCTGAAGTTGTAACAAAACCAGTTAGAGCAATTGCTGCAGCTGAAACAGTTGCAACGATTGCTAAACGACGCTTTGACATATAGTTACCTTTATAACCTTTCGAAAAGTCCACACATAGGTAGATCCTCGTGATCAGTGGGGCCTATGTGATGAAGTGGGGTAAATTTAAAGGCTTTTCAGTAAATTGAGAACCTTTGTAACATAAACTTAATAATTAAAGGTCAAGTAGAATGCGCTAATGAATTCGCCTCAAGAGCAGCTGATTTCCCAAATTCGGGCTGCAATTGAACGAGGATTGAAACTCCCATTTGATGGGGAAATCCCATTGGAGCGTCCCAAGAATCGCAATCATGGTGACTATTCATCTTCTATTGCGCTCCAATTGGCCAAAGTAGCCGGAAAGACGCCTCGAGATGTGGCCGCGACACTTCAACAAATCTTGGCAGTCGCGCCAAATCTTTCAAAGGTAGATATCGCCGGTCCTGGTTTTATTAACTTCACATTAAATCTCGCCAGCCAAGCAGAGCTTGTCAACATTATTAATGAATCGGGCAAAAGTTACGGAAATGGAAATTCACTATCCGGAAAGAATTTCAATGTGGAATTTATCAGTGCAAATCCAACCGGGCCACTGCACTTGGGGCATACTCGTTGGGCGGCAGTCGGAGATTCATTAGCTCGAATTTTGAGTGCCGCTGGCGCAAAGGTAACTCGCGAATTTTATATAAATGATCGCGGAGTGCAGATGGAATTATTTGGAGAGTCGGTACGTGCCGCTGCGCTTGGAAAAACTGCTCCCGAAGATGGTTACCAAGGTGAATACATCAAAGAGATCGCTAATTATTTAATTGAACAAGATGCCGGAATTCTGGAGCTGCCAGAAGCTGAGCAGCAGATTGAATTTCGCGAACGTGCTTATAAATGGCAACTTCAAGATCAACAACGCGTACTAAAAACTTTCAATACTAATTTCGACATTTGGTTTTCAGAGCGCTCGCTTCATGAAAGTGGCGCGGTTGAACATGGCTTAGAAGAGTTAAAGAAAAAGGGCCATGTTTATGAGTCTGATGGCGCGACCTGGCTGCGGACTACAGATTTCGGTGATGATAAAGATCGCGTGTTGTTAAAAGCAGATGGTACATATACCTACTTCACATCAGATACTGCCTATTACATTAATAAACGAGAGCGTGGATATGACATCTGCATTTATTTATTAGGCGCAGATCATCATGGATATGTGGGACGCCTAAAAGCAGTTGCGCAATGTAATAATGACAGTCCGGATGTAGTTGAAGTTTTAATAGGCCAATTAGTGAAGATTATGAAAAATGGTGAAGAGGTAAAACTTTCCAAACGTGCCGGCACCATAATTACTCTAGAAGATATTGTTGAAGAAGTTGGCGTTGATGCTGCTCGATATACCTTGCTTCGCTATCCAACAGATTCACCTATGGTTATGGATATTGAAGTACTTAAATCTCGAACCAACGATAATCCGGTTTATTACGTTCAATATGCACATGCAAGAATTGCAGCGCTGCTTCGAAATGCTGAAGAACTTGGTATCCAAGTTGGTAAATTCAATACTTCAGAATTAACTCACGAAAGTGAAATTGAATTGATGGGTGCTTTATCTGATTTTCCAATTGTGGTTAATACCGCCGCTGAACTTCGAGAAGCGCATCGCGTTGCCCGTTATTTAGAGGAATTGGCCGGTGTTTATCACCGATTTTATGCAGATTGCCGTGTGCTTCCTATGGGCGCAGAACCAGCCAGCGCAACTCATATTGCGCGCATAAATCTATGTGCAGCTACGCGCCAAGTGTTGGAGAATGGGCTCTCACTATTAGGTGTTAGCGCACCGGAGCGGATGTAATGAGCCATAACCCATGGGCAGCAAACGTTAAGTTTGTTGACAATCAATTAACCGTCGCCGGAATTAGCGCAACCGAATTAGCGAAAGAATTTGGCACTCCTGCATTTATTTTGGATGAAGATGACTTTAAATCTCGCGCCATGGCATTTAGGGATGCCATGAAAAGATCATTCGATTCATCTATGGTTTATTACGCTTCAAAAGCTTTTATCTGCAAGCAAGTGGTCGGCTGGATTGATGAATTAGGAATGGGAATAGATGTGGCTACTGGCGGAGAGCTAGAAGTAGCGCTTTCAATGAATTTTCCGGTGGAACGAATTGAAGTTCATGGCAATAACAAATCACTTTCCGAAATTGATCGCGCGGTCAGTGTAGGAGTTGGTTGCATTGTGATCGATTCATTACAAGAAATCTCACGTGTTGCTGCCGCTGCTAAAAAATATGGCAAAACCCAATCGGTAATGATTCGCCTTAACCCAGGCGTAGAAGCACACACCATAGAAGCGATTGCTACTGCACATACTGATGTGAAATTCGGATTATCTATCGCAAGTGGAGTTGCATGGGAAGCGGTCAAAGAGATTGCAAAATATCCAGAACTTAAATTGCTTGGTGTGCATGCCCATATTGGATCTCAGATTTTTAACATGGATGGCCATCGTTTAACCATTGAACGAATGCTGGACTTCATGGCTAGGTATCGCGATGAATTTAATCGCGAATTACCTGAAGTGGATTTTGGTGGTGGTTTTGGAATTGTTTACACTGCCGAAGATGCACCACTTGCAATAGATGACGCGGTTTCACAAATTAAAAATGCAGTCGTAGCAGGTTGCGCTGCTCGCAATTTGAAGATTCCACACATTGCAATCGAACCTGGTCGCTCAATAGTTGGTCCATCAATGTTTACACTTTATGAAATTGGCACCAGCAAAGTTGTTGAGCTTGATAATGGCGCAACACGTAATTACATCTCAGTTGATGGTGGCATGTCAGACAACATTCGCCCTGGCTTATATGGTGCAATTTATGAAGCACATTTAGCTAATCGCACCTCAACTGCACCAACTACCACATCACGAATCGTAGGAAAGCATTGCGAAACCGGAGATATTTTGATCCGTGATATTGACTTGCCATCTGATATCAAACCTGGTGATTTGCTAGCAATTCCTGCAACCGGTGCATATAACCGCAGCATGGCAAGTAATTACAACCATGTCCCAAGGCCACCAGTGATTTCAGTACGAAATGGCGCGGCTAAAGTGATTGTTAGACGGGAAACCTTCGAAGATTTATTGCGGTTAGACCTTTTGTAATTTGTGAAAGAATAGGCCGTATGAAATCCACTCCTAACGTTGTCAAGATCGGCATGCTCGGTTGCGGCGTGGTTGGTGGATCAGTGGCTCGCGAATTAGCAAGCAATAGCGCAGATCTGGCCGCACGCGCTGGCGCTAAACTCGAATTAACTAAAGTTGCAGTACGCAACAAATCCAAGCGCGATGGAGTTCCAGATTCAATTCTGACTACAGATGCAAAATCTGTAGTCAGCGATCCTGATATTTCTTTAATAATCGAAGTTATGGGTGGCATTGAACCTGCACGTGAATTGATTCTAGAAGCGATTGCCAACGGAAAATCTGTGGTAACTGCAAATAAGGCGCTGCTTGCAACACATGGGGCAGATTTGTATAACGCAGCGGAAAAAGCTGGCGTTGATCTTTATTACGAAGCAGCAGTGGCAGGAGCCATTCCTATTATCCGACCATTACGTGAATCATTAATCGGTGATCATATTAATCGCGTAATGGGAATCGTAAATGGCACTACAAATTACATATTAACCAAAATGGATGAAGAGAGTTTGCCATTTGAAGTCGTGCTAAAAGAGGCGCAAGCATTAGGTTATGCAGAAGCAGATCCAACTGCAGATGTAGAAGGACATGATGCCGCTGCTAAAGCTGCGATTCTTGCTGGCCTTGCATTTCATACACGTGTAACTGCAAATGATGTAGCTTGTGAAGGTATCACCAAGATCAGCGCACAAGATGTGGCAACTGCAAAATCGATGGGCAAAGTAATTAAATTAATCGCAGAAGCTAAACGAACTGATCAAGGAATTTCGGTACGAGTTGCTCCAATGATGTTAGATCGCAGCCATCCATTAGCAGCAGTTCGTGAAGCATTCAATGCAGTTTTCGTTGAATCCGAAGGTGCCGGACAATTGATGTTTTATGGTCGCGGTGCAGGTGGAGCACCAACTGCATCAGCAGTACTTGGTGATGTTGTCGCAGTTTCGCGCCATATAGTGGCTGGCAGTAAAGGTCCAGCAGAATCAGATTATGCAGACTTAGGTATGGCCCCAAAAGGTGCGGCAATTACTAAATATGCGATTCGAATGGCGGTACATGACAAACCTGGTGTTTTAGCAAATGTCGCTAATGTGTTCGCCAAAGAAGATGTATCTATTCAAACTGTTTTACAGAAGGGTCGCGGAGATGCTGCAGAATTAACTGTGGTTACTCATCGTGCCTCAGAATCTAATCTCACTGCTACCGTCGATGCGCTATCCAAATCTGATGTGGTCCGCGAAGTTGAAAGTGTGATTCGAGTCGAAGGGTCAGCATCTTGATGCTTAATGTTTTTTCAAAAAAAGTATCAGGCGCACATCAGTGGCGCGGTGTAATTGAGGAATATCGAGATCGTTTACCAGTAAGCAAGAAAACACCTATTGTCACTTTGCGTGAAGGTGGTACGCCACTTGTTGAGGCAACTAATTTGTCCAAAATTCTTGGCAATGAGATTTGGTTGAAATTCGAAGGCGCTAATCCAACTGGTTCATTTAAAGATCGCGGTATGACTATGGCGATTTCTAAAGCTGCCGAAGATGGTGCTAAAGCCGTTATCTGTGCATCAACTGGAAATACATCCGCATCCGCAGCTGCATATGCAGCGCATGCAAATATGGTTCCTGCAGTTTTAATTCCGCAAGGCAAAATTGCCATGGGTAAGTTGGCACAAGCTGTCGTACATGGTTCAAAGATTTTGCAAGTAGATGGAAATTTTGATGATTGTTTAGAACTTGCCAAGGAATTATCCGAAAATTATCCAGTAGCGCTAGTCAATTCGGTTAATCCATATCGAATCGAAGGTCAAAAAACTGCTTCATTTGAAGTTATTGATTTTCTTAATGATGCACCGGATTATCATGTGCTGCCAGTTGGCAACGCGGGAAATATCACTGCTTACTGGAAAGGCTATTTGGAATATCGCGAAGATCGAAAATCTTCTCGCTTGCCAAAGATGTGGGGATTTCAGGCCGAAGGTGCCGCACCGATTGTTCGCGGCGAAGTAGTAAAGAAACCGGAAACCATTGCTACCGCGATTCGGATTGGTAATCCTGCTTCATGGCAAGGCGCAACTAATGCGCGGGATATGTCCGGTGGCTTAATTGATTCAGTTACTGATGAAGAGATTCTGAATGCGTATCGTTTGTTAGCAAGCAAAGAGGGGATTTTCGTAGAACCTTCATCAGCTGCCGGAATTGCTGGTTTGCTAAAACATCATGCAAATGGAAATTTACCGAAGGGCAAGCGAATGGTAGTTACGGTTACCGGACATGGCCTAAAAGATATTCAATGGGCGTTGGAAGCTGCGGCAGATCCAATTGTGGTGCCGGTAAATGCCAAAGTAGCCGCAGAAAAATTAGGCTTAGCTTAAATGTCTCGTTTAACTTTTCGCGCAAGTGCTTATGAAGTGAAAGTTCCGGCTAGCTCTGCAAATTTGGGTCCAGGCTTTGATTCTTTCGCATTAGCTTTAGAGAAGCGTGATAGATATATTGCACAAGTTTTAGATGATAAAACTTTAGATATTGATGTAGTTGGCGAAGGTTCTGATGAAGTACCGCGCGATGAGAAGAATTTAGTTGTGAAAGCAATCTATAAAGGTTGGGAATTTTTAGGTTTACCGAAGAAAGAGTATCCAGGTCTTGCGCTGCGCGCTTTGAATTCATTGCCACATGGCCGTGGTTTGGGATCTTCGGCTAGTGCAATTATTGGTGGCTTAGTGCTATCTCGTTCATTGGTGGTTGGTGGCGCGGATCGAATGAGTGATAACGATGTGTTGACTTTAGCAACGGAAATGGAAGGCCATCCCGATAATGTGGCCGCAGCGCTATTCGGTGGCGCTGTTTTTGCATGGACTGGAAAAGATTTCGCGGATGCCATCAAATTAGAGGTATCACCAAGAATTAGCGCGGTGGCATTTATTCCAGCAAATCATGTACCAACTTCCAAAGCGCGAAAACTGCTTCCAGATTCGATTTCACATCATGATGCAGTAAAAAATTCCATTAATACTGCACTGCTTACACAAGCGCTCACTAATCGCCCTGATTTATTACTAGCAGCAACGGAAGATTATTTACATCAGTCATATCGTGAAAGTGCAATGCCAAAATCACATGCATTAATGCAGAAATTACGTGCCGCAGGTGTTGCAGCATTTATTTCTGGCGCTGGCCCAACCGTACTTGCGCTTTTGGTAGACGCGGATTTAAATCATGAATTAGAAGATTTAGTACGTGCGGCAGGCAGTGGATTTGCAGTAGAAAACCTCGATATTTCGCGCATTGGATACCAGGTTTCCAATATCTAGAGCTCTCTGCTAGGCTTCACCACATCAGGTAGGCCTGCTGGCCCTTAATACTGATAAATCAAAATCTCTTAAAAATTCACTTTTCTGGATTTTTAAAAAACCACAAGGATATAAATGTCAGAAGATACAAAAGTACGTTCCGAAAGCCCTGAACTTGCTGCGATGACTCTTCCGCAGTTAAAGAAGGTTGCAACTCAACTCGGAGTCGATGGTGCGGCAAAGATGGCTAAAGGTTCATTAGTAGATGCCATAGCAGATCTACAAGCTAAGAATCGTGAAGCAGCAAAAGCTGAAAAAGAAGCAGCTCGTGCAGAACGCGATGCGCGCCGTGCAGAACGTAATAATGAAAAGAAAGATAACAACCAAGAGAATTCAGATCGCAATGATCGCGGCGATCGCAATGATCGTGAAGATAACGAGGATGGTGGCTCACGTCGCAATCGTGATCGCCATCGTGGTCGTGACCGCGATCGCAACCGCAACCGTGAAGATCGCGGCGAACCAACTATTTCTGAAGACGATGTCTTGTTACCAGTTGGTGGTTTACTAGATATTCTCGAAAATTATGCCTTCGTTCGTACCAGTGGTTACTTGCCGAGCCCAAACGATGTTTATGTTTCTATGCAGCAAGTGCGTAAGTTTGCACTTCGCAAAGGCGATGTAATTACCGGACAGGTTAAGCAGCCTCGCGAAGGAGAGCGCCGCGAGAAATTCAATGCTTTGGTTCGAATCGATAGCATCAATGGAGTTTCACCTGAAGAATCACGTAACCGTGTGGATTTTGCCAAGTTAGTTCCGCTATATCCACAAGAGCGTTTACGCCTTGAAACTCAACCAAACATTCTGACCACTCGTGTAATCGATTTAATTGCACCAATTGGTAAAGGTCAACGCGGTTTGATTGTGTCACCACCAAAAGCTGGTAAGACCATGGTTTTGCAATCTATTGCAAATGCAATCACCGCAAATAATCCTGAATGTCATTTAATGGTAGTGCTAGTTGATGAGCGCCCTGAAGAAGTTACAGATATGCAGCGATCAGTTAAAGGCGAAGTTATTGCTTCTACTTTTGATCGCCCAGCAGATGATCACACTACTGTTGCTGAACTTGCAATCGAACGCGCAAAGCGTTTAGTTGAAATGGGACATGACGTAGTTGTGTTGCTTGATTCAATTACTCGTCTTGGTCGCGCATACAACATTGCAGCTCCAGCATCTGGTCGTATCTTGTCTGGTGGTGTTGATTCAGCAGCGCTTTATCCTCCAAAGAAATTCTTCGGCGCAGCCCGTAACATCGAAGATGGCGGATCACTAACCATTCTTGCTACTGCACTTGTTGAAACTGGTTCGAAGATGGATGAAGTTATCTTCGAAGAGTTCAAGGGCACCGGCAACATGGAACTTAAACTTGATCGCAAACTTGCTGACAAGCGCATCTTCCCAGCCGTTGATGTTGATGCATCAGGTACTCGTAAAGAAGAAATTCTTATGGGAACTGAAGAACTTAACATTGTTTGGAAACTTCGTCGCGTGCTTCATGCACTTGATTCTCAGCAGGCAATCGAATTGCTACTTGAGAAGATGAAGGGCACAAAGAGCAACGTGGAATTCTTGATGCAGGTCCAAAAGACCACAGTCGGACCTGACGAAGGAAAATAAGCTTAAATTAAGCGCAATTTGGTTACAGGGTAGCTTCGCAGTTACCCTTTACCCCTGATCCTGAATTGGTTCACGAAAGAAATTTCGACCCAGTTCAATAAATTAATAAGGAACCATCATGAAGCCAGAGATTCACCCAGAGTACGTCGAAACCACTGTTAACTGTGGTTGTGGCGAATCATTTAAGACTCGTTCAACCGTTACCGCCGGAACTATTTATGTTGAAGTTTGCGACAAGTGCCATCCGTTCTACACCGGTAAGCAACGCATCCTTGATACCGGTGGACGCGTAGCTAAGTTCGAAGAGCGCTTCGGTAAGAAGTCAAATAGCTCAAACAAGTAGCTTTTTTAAAAGACCGCATATCCCAACATTAAGTTGGGGTGCGGTCTTTTTATTTTGGCTAATTTTTATAAGTATTAAGGAGCAAAATGTCTGAGCGATTCGCATCAGCGATTGAGTTGGTAAATGAATATGCCGAACTCGAAAAGCAGATGGCTGACCCTGGAATTCATGCGGATGCAGGAAACGCGCGCAAACTCGGACGACGATATGCGCAGTTAGGCCCAGTAGTTGCTGGTTACCGCAAGTGGAAACAGAGCCTTGATGATTTAGCGGCAGCAAGAGAACTTGCAGATGTTGATTCAGATTTTGCTGCAGAAATTCCAGCATTAGAGGCAGCTGAACAAAAGAATGCCGAAATTTTAGAAGAGTTGTTACTACCGCGCGATCCAAATGATGATCGCGATGTGATTATGGAAATAAAAGCAGGCGCGGGTGGTGATGAATCTGCACTATTTGCTGGAGATCTATTACGTATGTACATGCGTTATGCCGAAAAGATGGGTTGGAAGACCGAAGTTATTGATGTAACTGAATCTGATTTAGGTGGATATAAAGATATTTCAATCGCGGTGAAATCAAAGGGAACTCCAGCGCCAGGTCAATCTCCTTATGCAAAATTGAAATTTGAAGGTGGAGTGCATCGCGTGCAACGAGTGCCTGAGACTGAATCGCAAGGCCGAATTCACACTTCTGCAGCTGGAGTATTAGTGCTGCCAGAAGCTGAAGAAGTTGATGTTGAGTTAAATATGAATGATGTGCGAGTAGATGTTTATCGTTCATCAGGCCCCGGCGGACAGAGCGTCAACACCACAGATTCCGCAGTTCGTTTGACGCACGTTCCTACGGGCATTGTGGTTAGTTGCCAAAATGAAAAATCACAGTTGCAGAATAAGGAATCCGCACTAAGAATTTTGCGCGCTCGTTTGCTTGCAGATGCACAAGAGAAGGCGGATGCTGCCGCAGCGGCAGAGCGTAAGAGTCAGGTACGCACAGTAGATCGTTCAGAGCGAATCCGTACTTATAACTTTCCAGAAAATCGTTTAAGCGATCACAGAGTCAATTACAAAGCTAACAATTTAGATGCAGTTTTGAATGGAGAATTAGATCCAGTGATTCAATCGCTACTTGATGCAGACAAGGCTGCTAAATTAGCTGGAAACTAAGGAACTAAAATGGTTCGCGACTTAATCCGCACCGCCAAGGAACATTTGGCAAAGGCTGGATATTCTGAAGTTGATGCGGAAATTCTATTTGCACATTTATTGGGAATTAATCGCATGGAGTTACATAATCCGGTAGCGCTTGAGAATGCGATGGAAAATGTCGGAGATATTGCGGAAGATTTTCATCAATTATTAAATCGCAGACTTTCACACGAACCGTTGCAATACATAACTGGAGAAGCGCATTTTCGAGATTTAACTTTAGAAGTAGGGCCAGGTGTTTTAGTGCCACGACCTGAATCTGAATTAATGGTTTCTTATCTTTTAGCTTTAATTGAGCAGAAGCAAGGCTTAGTTTCTGTAGTTGATTTAGGAGCAGGTAGCGGCGCACTTTCAATTGCACTTGCAACAGAGTGTGATCGAGTTCGAGCCATTGCTGTTGAAAATAGTCCAACCGCATTGATTTGGCTGCGAAAAAATGTTGCAAAATATGTCGAAGAGATGCGGGTTGTCGAAAGTGATGTAAAAGATGCGCTACCAGATGTAAAAGCAGATTTTGTGATTGCAAATCCACCTTATGTTCCAGACGATCAAGAATTACCGCTAGATGTGCAGCGTGAGCCTCGTGAGGCGCTATTTGGTGGCACCACCGGGCTAGAAGTTCCAAAGACATTTATCTCAGCTGCTGCCAGGTTATTAAAATCTGGTGGAGTGCTCGCAATTGAACACACCGAATTACAAGGGCAAGCGATTTCAGATCTTTTAACAGAGATGTTCAAAGATATTGAATTACATTATGATTTAAACGATAGACCAAGATGGACTAGCGCGGTGAGGAAATAATGCAAGAGATAGATTTAAAGAAAGGCCAAATGGCCCGACATGTAACTCGCGCAGTCAAGGCAATTAATGATGGTTATGTAATTGCAGTTCCTATGGAAAATGCATACGCATATATTTGTGATGCTTTTAAACATGATGCGGTTCGTGCGATGCACGTATTACGCGGCGATGAGTTAGGTGTTAAAGCACAAGTGTTGGTCAGTAATTTCAAAATGGCCGAAGGTATCTCTAGAAATTTAGACAAACGCACTATTGCATCAATGAAGAAATATTGGCCAGGCAAAGTGACATTTCAGGTTTTACCAAGTGCCTTGCTGAATTGGGATTTAGGGGATAACAACGAATTAGATGAGTTAGCTATCCGAGTTCCAAGTGCGCCATTTGTTAAAGCGATTTTGTCCAAGACTGGTCCACTTGCAACTGCGTCAGTTTCAAAAGTAGGCGCATCACCAATTACGGCAAGTTCAGAGATTCCACGAGATGGTATCGAGCTGCTATTTAGCAATGGCAAATTGCGCAAAGGGTTGCCAACTACAGTAGTTCGTACGGTTGCAGGCGCGCATAAGGTATTAAGAGAAGGCGCAGTAGACTTCGTGTCATGACCGATGCGCGTAAATATGGCCCAGATTTTGATTTATTAGAGAAGCAAGATCCTGAGATTGCCAGTATTTTGCTGGCGGAAGTAAAGCGCCAACAAAATGGTCTGCAATTAATTGCCTCTGAAAATTTCACATCAGGTGCGGTGCTGGCAGCACTTGGTACTCCACTTAGTAATAAATATGCCGAAGGCTATCCAGGTAAGCGTTATTACGGTGGTTGCGAAGTTGTAGATCGCGCCGAAGAGATTGCAATCGAACGTGCTAAACAATTGTTTGGTGCAGACCATGCAAATGTTCAGCCACATTCAGGAGCATCTGCAAATATCGCCGTTTACGCTGCTTTCACAAAACCTGGCGACAAAGTAATGGCCATGTCATTGCCACACGGCGGACATTTAACTCATGGCTCCAAGGTGAATTTCTCAGGTAAGTGGTTTGACATTGTTTCGTACGGAGTTCGACAAGATACAGAATTGATTGATTACGACGAGATGCGCGATGTAGCGCTTCGTGAAAAACCTAAGATGATCTGTGCAGGCGCTACTGCATATCCAAGTTTGGTTGATTTCGAAAAGGTCCGACAAATCTGCGATGAAGTCGGAGCGATTATGTGGGTAGACGCCGCGCACTTCATTGGATTAGTTGCAGGTAAAGCAATTCCTTCTCCAGTTCCATACGCAGATGTAGTTTCATTTACAACTCATAAAGTATTACGTGGTCCTCGTGGCGGAATGATTTTGTCTAAAGCAGAACATGCTGCAGCAATTGATAAAGCAGTTTTCCCTGGCATGCAAGGCGGACCAATCATGTCTGCAATTGCAGCTAAGGCAGTGGCGCTTCATGAATGTCAGCAATCTGCTTATCAGAAGTATGCAAAGCAAGTTATTTCAAATGCAAAAGCACTAGCTGCCGGCTTAGTTGCCGAAGGTATGCGTGCAATATCAGGCGGTACCGAAACACATTTAGCGCTGATTGATGTTACTGGAGTTGGCGTAACCGGAAAAGTTGCTGACGAACGTTGTGGCGCTTCAGGTATAACTTTAAATAAGAATTCAATTCCATTTGATCCAAATCCTCCTGCAGTATCAAGCGGAATTCGTGTTGGTACACCAGCAACTACCACTCAGGGTATGGGTGAAGTAGAGATGGCTGAGATTGCTAAATTAATTACCCGTGCAATCAAGAGCGATGATGCTTCAGTTCATTCACAAATTAAATCTGAAGTTCAATCATTAGTCGCAAAGTTTCCGATTTACGCTTAACTTATTACCGTGCGTGAATATTTATTAACTATGCTGCTTAGCGCAGCAATATGTTATTTAGTTACGCCATACGTTGAAACTTATGCCTTGCGTTTTGGCGCAATTGCACGCGTGCGATCTAGAGATATTCACACGGAAACTACTCCAAGATGGGGTGGAGTGGCGATGTGGTTTGCTGCATCATTTACTTTCGCCGTAGTTTCACATCTGCCATTGGTTGGTAAATCTTTTGGACGCGAAGCACAAGGAATTTTTTTAGCCGGAACATTCGTCGTGTTACTCGGAATGTTAGATGATCGCTTTGAATTAGATGCGCTAACTAAATTAGCTGGCCAAGCATTAGCAGCTGGCATCATGTTGAGTTTTGGTGTGCAATTACTTTGGCTACCAATTAATGGATTAATTACATTGCCACCTTCAATCGGTCAGTTATTGACCGTGTTAGTTATTTTGGTGGCCATTAATGCGGTCAATTTCATTGATGGTATGGATGGCTTAGCAAGCGGAGTTGTAGCAGTTGCGGCAACCGCATTCTTTATCTTTGCTTATGTTTTAGCGGTGGTTTATGGCTTTAATCGCGCAGGTGCCCCATCTACATTTTCTGCAGTCTTAATTGGTGTTTGTTTAGGTTTTCTGCCACACAACGCATATCCAGCCAAGATTTTTATGGGTGATTCGGGCTCAATGTTTTTAGGGTTGATGTTAGGTGCGTCAGCAATTACTTTAACTGGGCAATTTGATCCAAATGCAATTTCATCAGAAGCTACTGGACCAACATTTTTACCTTTATTACTTCCGTTCGCAGTTTTGGCTATTCCATTAGTTGATTTTGGTATGGCTGTAATTCGTCGAGTCCGTGCTGGTCGTTCGCCATTTGCACCAGATAACGAACATCTACATCATAAATTATTTAATGCCGGGAATTCTCAATTACGTACCGTAATCATTATGTATTTATGGACTGCAGCCATTGCATTCCCAGTAACTGTTTGGGCATTTAAACCATGGTGGGCTGCAATTCTGGTGGCAATTATTTTTGGTGGCAGTTCTGTCTTAGTAATGAAACGAAATGGACAAAAAGTTGGATAAAGATCCAAATGTGATCATGATGAAAGGCGCACTTAAGCCTTCTTTAATTGTTGGTCTGCTGGGTTTGATAATTTCAACTTGGCGAACCGGCAGCGCAGGATTATATGGAGCTCTTCTTGCCCAAGCAGTGGTTTTAGTTTTCTTTCTGGTAAATATAGGTGTCGCCAGAATGACTAAGAATGTTGATCCGATAGCAACTATGGCTTTGGCAATGTTTAGTTATTTTTCCAAGATCTTGATTCTTGGTGCCATGATGTTGGTAATTGGAAAATTTACTAATAATCAAGATATCAATCGTCTGAGTTTTGGACTCACGGCAATTGCCTTGACCTTCGCTTGGCTGGGTGGAGAGATTCGAGCCTATTTGAAACTCAAACTTCACCTGCCTTTGCCGTCTTTGCCAAACAATTCCAGGTAAGTAGACTCACGACTATGAATAAAGACGAGAACGCCCTCTGGTCGATCTTCGGATACCTGCTCTCCGGGCTCTTGGTTTGGGGCGGCGTCGGTTGGGCTTTGGATAAATTCTTAGGCACTAGCTTCTTACTGCTGGTTGGACTAGTCGTTGGTGCTGGCGCGGCCATTACCATCATCTGGTTCCGCTTCGGCCGCGAGTAATTTCACTCACTCGCCATCGAATTTTATATTTTGCGCCATTTTCAATAGGGTTTCCCTGCTTCCCCCAAAGCAATCACTTATCAATTGATGAGGAGTCCCTGTGCTCAACCTCCGGTTTGAAGGAGAGGGTTTCACCCCACCAGGCACCAAAGACTTTAACCTCCCATCTTTAATTGAAGGTAATCCATATTTCACTAAGCCAATTTTGCAATTGTTCTTAGCGGTTATATTAATTTCAGTATTTTTCATTTTGGCATCGCGTAAAGCGGCAGTCGTTCCATCGAAACTCCAATTTGCCGGCGAATCTATCTATGGATTTGTGCGCAAAGGTTTGGGCGAGGACATCATCGGCCATGAATTTATGCGCTTCGTGCCATTTTTGTTCACTCTGTTCACTTTTATTTTAGTAAATAACATCTTTGGAATTATTCCGTTGATTCAATTCCCATCGATGTCGCATGTTTCATTTCCGTATGTTTTAGCAATCTTTACTTACGGAGTTTTCCATTGGATTGGAATTAAGAAACAAGGCTTCTTCCATTACATGAAGGGCATCATGTTTCTACCTGGAGTTCCAAAGTGGTCCTATGTGCTACTAACTCCACTTGAGATCGCAACTTACTTTTTGATTCGCCCGCTAACTCTTTCATTGCGTTTATTCGCAAATATGTTTGCGGGTCACTTACTTCTACTTGTGTTCATCCTTGGTGGCGAACATATGTTGATGTCAGATGCAATTGGCTTGAAGATCGTCTCTATCTTCGGTTTCTCACTCGGAATCGTGATGACTTTCTTTGAGTTCATGGTCCAATGTCTGCAGGCGTACATCTTTACTCTGCTGACAGCTCTTTACATCGCCGGCGCCCTTGCCGACGAGCACTAAAAACCAATCTAGGTAAAACTAGACAAGAAAGAAAAGGAAGAAACATGTCAGGCACACTCAACCTGGTCGGTTATGGCCTCTCAGCTATCGGTCCTGCTATTGCAACAGGTCTGATTTTCGCGGCTTATATCAATGGCGTAGCACGCCAGCCAGAAGCACGTTCAGTTCTACAGCCACTAGCGTTCCTAGGCTTCGCTCTTGCAGAAGCTCTTGCGCTATTCGGTCTAGTTCTAGCGTTCATCCTCTAATAAGTAATTAATAAATAAGCATTTAACGAATAACGAAGGTAGAGACAATGTTATTTAAGTCAGCAGAGGCAGCGGCTAATCCGCTGATTCCTCACACCGCTGAATTAATCGTCGGAACTATCGCGTTTACTATTTTGTTCATCGTGCTACGCAGAGCCGTAGTTCCAATGTTCGAAAAAGCATTCGCAGAACGTACCGAGGCAATTCAAGGTGGAATCGAAAAGGCCGAGAAGGCACAGCTAGAAGCAGCTCAAGCACTTGAGAAGTACAACTCGCAACTAGCTAGCGCTCGCGATGAAGCATCACGTCTTCGTGAAGAAGCACGTGCACAAGCTGCAAATATTGCAGATGAAATTCGCGCGAAGGCACAAGAAGAAGCTGCACGCATTGTCGCAACCGCACATGCATCGATCGAAGCAGAGCGCCAACAAGCAATTACTTCTCTACGTAATGAAGTTGGAACTCTGGCTGTCGAACTCGCTTCAAAGATTGTTGGAGAAGCGTTAGACGACCAGGCTCGACAGTCACGCATTGTCGAACGATTCATGGCAGATCTAGAGAAGAACTAGAAAAGATCTAGAGAAGAATCAGGTATAGATAAATGGCAATTCATTTGGGAGGAAGTAGCCGTGCATCACTTGCAGCTACTCGCGATGTTCTAGATAAGACACTAAACGGTCTTTCTGGCGATGCTGCAGCTGCGCTCTCAACTGATTTATTTGCGGTAGTAAATGCGCTGGGTCAGAACGTGGCACTACGTCGTGCAATCACCGATCCATCGCGCCAAGCTTCTGAAAAGGAAGCGCTACTCAAGCAGTTATTTGCCAGCCGGATTTCAGATAAAGCGCTCGCTATTGC
>CAYYFI010000022.1:0-16764 GCA_964471265.1 uncultured Actinomycetes bacterium
TCAAAATTACAGATTATGCTGATCGTTTACTTGATGACATGCAACAACTAGAAGGAAAATGGCCAGATAAAGTTTTATTGATGCAGCGTAACTGGATTGGCAGATCAACCGGTGCGAATGTCATCTTTGAAATCGAAGGGCGCACCGAACCAATTTCTATATATACAACTCGACCAGATACTTTATTTGGCGCTACCTTTATGGTGGTCGCAGCTGACTCAGAATTGGCTGCGGAATTAGCGAGCACTTCGCCTGCAAAATCAGAGTTTGAATCGTATTTAGATAAAGTGCGAGCAGCATCAGATATCGAACGTTTAGCAACCGATCGACCAAAGAGCGGTGTTTTCTTACAACGTTTCGCAATTAATCCGGTTAATGGTGAGAAATTACCAATTTGGGCTTCAGACTATGTATTAGCTGATTATGGAACTGGTGCAATTATGGCGGTTCCGGCTCATGATCAACGCGATTTAGATTTCGCAAATGCAATGAAATTACCAGTTCGAGTAGTTGTAGATACTGGCGAAGAAGATCCTAATGACAGCGGCATAGCAACCACCGGAGATGGCAAGCTAATTAATTCAGGTGAATTAAATGGTTTAAATAAATCCGATGCCATCTTGAAAATTATTTCCATTTTAGAGGCGAAGCAGTTGGCAAAGGCAGCTAATAATTATCGTTTGCGCGACTGGTTAATCTCTAGACAACGTTATTGGGGAACTCCGATTCCAATTATTCACTGTCCTAGTTGTGGTGAAGTTCCAGTACCACTAGAACAACTTCCGGTTAAATTGCCACCGGCTGCTGGATTAGATCTAAAACCAAAGGGAAGTTCGCCACTTGGAGCAGCAGAGGATTGGGTAAATGTTTCTTGTCCAAAGTGTGGCGCTGCCGCAACTCGTGATGCCGACACCATGGACACCTTTGTAGATTCATCTTGGTATTACCTACGTTATGCAGATCCTACTAATGCGGATGCACCATTTGATCCTAAGAAAATCGAAGAGTGGCTACCAGTTGATCAGTATGTTGGTGGCGTAACGCATGCAATTCTGCATCTGTTATACAGCAGATTCTTCACTAAAGTTTTACATGACATGGGAATGGTAAATTTCAATGAACCATTCACTCGTTTATTAAATCAAGGCATGGTAATTATGGATGGCTCAGCCATGTCAAAATCTCGTGGCAATTTGGTGCGACTATCTGATGAATTACAGAATCATGGTGTAGATGCCATCCGACTAACTATGGTTTTCTCTGGCCCTCCAGAAGATGATGTGGATTGGGCGGATGTATCACCTTCTGGTTCCGTTAAATTCTTATCGCGAGTTTGGCGTTTATCTGGCGATGTTACGAGTGCGCCTGGGATTGATTTCTCTAAGGGAGATCTAGAACTACGCAAAGCCACACATAAAGCGCTTCATGATGCAGGATTCGCAGTGGAGTCGTTCCGATTTAATGTGGCAGTAGCGCGCGTTATGGAATTAGTAAATGCCACTCGTAAAGCTATTGATTCTGGTTGTGGTGCAGCCGATCCTGCAGTTCGTGAAGCGGCTGAAGCGATTGCAATTATGCTCTCATTAGTTGCGCCATTTACTGCAGAAGAGATGTGGGAGCGTTTAGGACATAAGCCTTCCGTTGCGCTTGCCGGTTGGCCAAATGTTGATGAAAATCTTTTGGTTGCAGATTCAGTAACTGCTGTTTTGCAGATCAATGGAAAAATCAAAGAACGAATTGAAGTTGCACCAACCATTACCGATAAGGAATTGGAAGTTCTAGCGCTTTCAAATCCAACCATGGTTGCAGCATTAGCAGGCGCAAAACCAGTAAAAATAATTACCCGTGCACCAAAATTGGTTAACTTAGTTATCCCCAACTAATTTTTTTCTTAAGTAATCCACAGCGCAAAGTTGGTTAATTTGCGCAATGCAAACTAAAACAATAGATGCGCTACGTTTATGGTGGCGCGATGTCAATTTCACTAATGGGCAACGTAAATCCTTAGCAATTCTTGGACTCGTTGCGGTATCAGTCAGCGCATTCTTTATTTTTCGACCAACTAGCGTTTCCGCTAGCGCACCGGTGGTGCCAACTATCGTAACTCCACCAATTTTGATTGTTGATGTACAAGGCGAAGTCAAATCTCCTGGAGTATATGAATTACCTATGAATTCCAGAGTTAATGATGCACTGAAAGCAGCAGGCGGCGCGCTCAACAGCGCGGACTTATCATATTTAAATCAGGCTCGTTTAATTAAAGATGGTGAACAGATATTTGTTGATAGAAAGATCAGTGGCTCAGTAAAAAGAACCAGAAGTATCGCTGTAAATGGCATCTTAAATTTAAATCGTGCGAGCGCCAAAGAGTTAGAGAAACTGCCAGGAATTGGACCGGTCTTAGCCAGTCGAATTATCGAATACCGAAAAATCAATGGAAATTTTCAGAGCATAGATGAGCTTGGAAAAGTGCAAGGTATAGGCGCTTCAACATTAGAAAAGTTCAAGTCCAAGATTCGCGTCTAGCTTTAATAGGCGTATCAATATGGAGTGGTGCGCTTTTACAAAGTTGGATTGCACCGTGGCGCATCTGCTTAATAGTAGGTGCGCTCACGTTTTTTTCACGGAAGAAATATGCGATCTTGTTTCTTGCCTTTTTAGTAGGTGCGTCCGTAATGAGTATCCGACAGAGCTCTTTAGCTGCATCTGAGATTCATAAATCTATCGGCCAGAAAGTCACGCTTGAATTTATTGCGATTACGGATCCTAAGGAGGTAAAAAATGGCAAAGTTAGTTTGATTGCCAAAGCTAAAGGTGTTCCGCTTAGAGTGATTGGCTTCGGGCCAGAAATTCTTCCTTCGACCAAGTTTCGCGCCGCTGGAAAAATATTTAAAAGCAACGAACCCAGAGTTGCAGCATTGTTTTTATCATGGAAAGAATTTGAAGTTATAAAAGATGCCAACTTATGGCAGCAGAAATTGGGTGACATCAGAGCAGGTTTAAGAAGTGCTTCAAGTAGTGAACCATTAATTCCAGGAATGGTGCTGGGGGATACTTCATTACAAAGTGCAGATTTCTCTGATGCCATGCGCAGATCAGGATTAACTCATTTAACTGCAGTATCCGGTGCGAATTTTGCAATCATTAGTTCATTCTTACTCTGGCTTATGCAATACCCTATTAGAAGAGTCAGACCTAGATTATTTGTAACTTCAATCGCATTAATTGCCTTTATTGGATTGGTTCGTCCTTCACCATCGGTACTACGTGCAGCAGCAATGGCTGCAGTTGTAATTTTTGCAAAATCTCATAAAGCACAAAGTGATTCGATACCATCACTGGGATTTGCCATTGCCATAGTAGTGATTGCAGATCCATGGCAGGCAAGAGACCCAGGATTTGCGTTATCTGTATTAGCAACAGCGGGCTTGTTATTAATTGCACCAAGATTGAAGCTGCCCAAGTTATTTGCCGAACCAATTGCTGCCACCTTGCTCTGTGCGCCAATCATTGTGGCGTTGAGCGGTTATCTTTCAATTTCTTCTATCTTTGCAAATGTATTAGCAGCCCCACTAGTAGCACCTGTAACTATTCTGGGATTTGTGGCGGCTTTAGCTCCGCCAATAGCTCCGGAATTGATTTCACTTGCCAAGATTCCAGCGGGAATTATTACGAAAATCGCTTATCGTGCTGCTGAATTTCCAGTTATTCATTTAAAGAGTGCGCTATTGATTTTGTTATTTATAGCGCTATTTTATTTTGCAAAAAAATATCTCGTTTTGATTTTGCCTTTAATTCTGCTTTTTACCTTTTTACAAAGATGGCCTAATAATGATTGGCAAATTGCCAATTGCGATGTGGGTCAAGGTGATGCCATGGTGCTGCGACTTTCACCAGGACGAGCTGTTGTAATTGATGTTGGCCCGGAACCAAAATTGATTGATCAGTGTTTAAAAGATCTATCGATAGTTGAGATTCCGCTTTTGATTTTGACACACCCACATGCCGATCACATAGGTGGTTTATCTGGAGCAATCAAAGACAGAAGAATAGGTACCATAATGAGTCAAGCAACTCGTGGTGAAGTTTTAAAGATAGATCAGATGCATATACAGATTCTTTGGCCTGACAATGCGTCACATAATTTTGCCGATAATGGTGGAGAAGGTAGTCAAATAAATAATCAAAGTATCGTGGCGCTGATAACTACTCCCAAATATTCTTTACTTACTACGGGCGATGCGGAACCAGATGTGCAACAGCTGATTTCTCCTCCTCAAGTGGATTACTTAAAAGTGGCACATCATGGATCAAAATATCAAGATGGGAAATTTAATAATATGGCCAACCCAAAGTTGGCAATCATCAGCGTTGGTCGTGGCAATAAGTATGGACATCCAGCTGATAAGACCGTGCGCCTATTTAAAAAGGTAGTGCGTACCGATGAAAGTGGCGCCATCGCCATTGACCCGATTACAGGTAGCGTTTCATCTAGTAAGGTCGGCGTATTCGGATGGCCGGTCTTTTGGAGGTTAGCTTGAAAGATATTTATCTTTTGCTAGGTTCTGAAGCCGCGCTTGCAGATAGAGCTCTTTTTAAAATTACCGCAGAACTTCGAAGTCAAAATGCCGAAATCACCACGTTATTTGGCGGAGAAGTCGCGGTAGGCGAAATTTCAGATGCGCTCTCTCCCTCATTATTTTCAGAACGTCGAGCACTTATCTTGCGCGACCTGCAAGATCTTCTGGAAGAAGCAAAAATTGAAATTATTAGATACTTGGATGCAATAGACCCAACTTTAACTTTGGTATTGCTGCATAAAGGTGGCGTAAAAGGAAAGGCACTTTTAGATCAGATAAAGAAAGCCAAACCCGAACTAATTGTTTGTGATCCTTTAAAGAAAGAATCTGAAAAGGAAGAATTTGTTAAAAATCAATTTCTTGATTTAGGTAGAAAAGCATCTGCTGCAGCTATTAGTGCGTTGGTCAATGCAGCTGGTACAGATCTTAGGGAATTAAGCGCCGCGGTTTCACAATTAGCTTCTGATACTCCAGCTGGTTTAATCGAAGAAACAGATGTGAACAAGTATCACCAAGGAAAGATTGAAACAACTGGATTCGATGTTGCAGATAAAGTTATGGAAGGAAATTTTGCAGAGAGCTTGATTACCTTGAGACATGCAATTACAACAGGTACAGATCCCGTAATGATCACCAGTGCGATTGCATCAAGTTTGCGGGGAATCGCCAAAGTTTCCGGTATCAACCGTGCACAAAAATCTTTTGAATTGGCTGGTGAATTGGGAATGGCACCATGGCAAATAGATAAAGCTCGTCGCCAATTAAATGGATGGAGCGCTAACACATTGACTGCTGCAGTTGAGGCAATCGCTAAATGTGATGCTCAAGTAAAAGGTGGGGCCAGTGACCCGATTTATGCGCTGGAGCAAGCCTTAGCCCGAATCTGCGCAGCCCGATTAGGGGCGATTTGAGTCCACGCTTATCACGCTGGTAACCTTTGCGACCTGTCCGCTTAAGGGCGGCGAGAAACTAAAAGGCATTTTGTAAATTTAGGGAGTTAAATAAGTGGCAAATATTAAGTCGCAGGTTAAGCGTATTAAGACCAATGAAAAAGCTCGTCAGCGCAATAAGGCGGTCTCATCAGGTCTAAAGAGCGCAGTCCGTAAATTCCGCGATGCAGTTGCTTCTGGTGACTCTGCAAAAGTTCAGACCGAGCTACGTAGCGCTTCACGTCTTCTTGATGTTGCAGTTGCCAAAGGTGTTATTCACCGCAACAACGCAGCTAATAAAAAGTCTGCAATGGCTAAAGCCGCTGCAGCCAAGAAGTAATTTTTCAAATAGTTAAAATACTGGCTTAAGCCATGCCGGCCATCTCTTTAAGTAAGGCTCCACAGCCTGCTTCAACTGACCCCGCACAAATTCGTAACTTCTGCATCATCGCGCATATTGATCATGGCAAGTCCACACTTGCAGATCGCATGCTTCAAATAACCGAAGTGGTTGATCCACGTCAAATGCGTGCGCAGTATTTAGATCGCATGGATATCGAACGCGAACGCGGTATCACCATTAAATCCCAAGCAGTGCGACTGCCTTGGCGCTCAGGTCGTGACGGTAAGGAATACATCCTTAACATGATCGATACGCCTGGCCACGTAGATTTTACTTACGAAGTTTCGCGCTCACTTGCCGCATGCGAAGGCGCAATTTTATTGGTTGATTGTGCACAAGGAATTGAAGCGCAAACTTTGGCAAATCTATATCTAGCTATGGAAAACAATCTTCAAATCATTCCGGTGTTAAACAAGATTGACTTACCAGCAGCGCAACCAGAAAAGTTTGCTTTAGAACTTGCAAAATTGATTGGCTGCCAACCTGAAGATGTTTTGCGTGTTTCTGGTAAGACCGGTGAAGGAGTCGAAGAGTTACTTGATGAAATTGTGGCGCAAATCCCAGCTCCAGTTGGAAATAAGAGCTCGGAAACTCGAGCTTTAATTTTCGATTCAGTTTACGATGTTTATCGCGGGGTAGTGACTTATATTCGAGTTATCGATGGGAAACT
Source organism: uncultured Actinomycetes bacterium (assembly GCA_964471265.1). Lineage (GTDB taxonomy): Bacteria > Actinomycetota > Actinomycetes > Nanopelagicales > Nanopelagicaceae > ZLKRG08. The sequence goes on from CAYYFI010000022.1 coordinate 6,583, forward strand.
TTCACCGCGCGATCAAATTCAGATGATTTCAACTGGCGCACGCCATGAATTATTAGAAATTGGGGCCATCTCGCCTGAACCAATGGCATCGCAGGGTTTAGGTGTTGGAGAAGTTGGATATTTAATTACCGGCGTAAAAGATGTGCGCCAATCTCGTGTTGGTGACACCGTAACGCTTTATCAAAAGCCTGCCAAAGAACCATTAGCTGGATATAAAGATCCAAAGCCAATGGTTTTCTCCGGGTTATACCCAATCGATGGCGCAGAATTTCCCATGTTGCGCGAAGCATTAGATAAATTACAGCTAAATGATGCAGCTTTAGTTTATGAACCTGAAAGTTCAGCAGCGCTTGGATTTGGTTTTCGATGCGGATTTTTAGGACTTTTGCATATGGAAATTGTGCGAGAGCGATTAGAACGCGAAGCTGGATTAAATCTTATTTCTACTGCACCAAACGTAGTTTATGAAGTTACTTTAGAAGACGGTAAGCAAATTACTGTTACTAATCCTTCAGAATTTCCAAATGGCAAAATCAAAGAGGTATTAGAACCGATTGTAAAAGCCACAATTTTGGCTCCGAGCGATTACATCGGAACGATTATGGAACTTTGCCAAGATCGTCGTGGGGTTCTTCTTGGAATGGATTATTTATCTGAAGATCGAGTTGAAATTCGTTATGACTTACCACTGGCAGAAATCGTCTTTGATTTCTTTGATCAATTAAAGTCCCGAACCAAAGGTTATGCATCTTTAGATTATGAAGATAAAGGTAATTTGCCTGGCAATTTGGTCAAGGTAGATATTTTATTAAATGCCGAAACTGTTGATGCGTTCAGTGCAATCGTTCACCGCGACAAAGCTTATGCATACGGCGTAATGATGACCCAGAAATTGCGTGAATTAATTCCAAGGCAGCAATTCGAAGTACCAATTCAAGCCGCAATCGGCGCAAAAATTATTGCCCGTGAAAATATTCGTGCGATACGCAAAGACGTTCTGGCTAAATGCTATGGCGGTGACATCACTCGAAAGCGCAAACTTCTGGAGAAGCAGAAAGAAGGAAAGAAGCGCATGAAGATGGTGGGACGTGTAGAAGTACCACAAGAAGCTTTCGTAGCAGCGCTTGCAACTGATGCTGACATTGAAAAGGTCAAAGCAGCTAGAGATAAATAGGTAGACAAGTGATGCCAAATTTATCGTTCTACGTGCATATCCCGTATTGCGTAAAACGATGTGGCTATTGTGACTTCAATACCTATACACCTTCCGAACTTCGAGCAGGTGGAACTTTAGAGTCGGTTTCGCAAGGATTCGTAGATTCTTTAATTGCTGAAGTTACTTTTGCCGCTCGAACCAACACCACCACAATTCCGACAATTTTCTTTGGTGGCGGTACGCCATCATTAATGCCTGCAAAGGAATTAGGTCGCGTAATTGATCTACTTAAACAGCGATGGGAATTTGCGCCAAATATTGAAATTACTATGGAATGCAATCCAGATACTCTAACTTTGCAATCTTTAGAGGAATATCGTGCAATTGGTATAAATCGAATTTCAATGGGTATGCAATCTGCAAATAGTTCAGTGCTTAAAGTTTTAGATCGCACTCACAATCCGGAAAATGTTTCAAAGTCTGTCGCTAATGCCCGTAAAGCTGGATTTGATAATGTCAGTTTAGATTTAATCTACGGCACACCCGGTGAAACTATTAAACAATGGGAAGATACAGTGGAGACTGCGTTAAGTTATGGAATTGAACATTTATCAGCCTATGCACTGATAATTGAAGATGGCACTAAATTATCAGCCAAAATTAAACGCGGTGAAATTGCAAGCCCAGATGATGATCTGATGGCACAGATGTATTTAAAAGTTGATGAATTAGCATCGGCGGCAGGGTTGCATTGGTATGAGTTAAGTAATTGGGGAAGAGCTGCGGAGCACAATTTGGTTTACTGGAGAAATCAAAACTGGTGGGGATTAGGACCAGGAGCGCATTCACATTTAGATGGTGTTCGTTGGTGGAATGTGAAGCATCCAAGTAAATATTCAGAAAAATTGGCAGCCTTTGAATCTCCGATGCAAGATCGGGAAGTTCTAGGCGAAAAAGAAAAACAAGAAGAAAAAATCATGTTACAGATTAGATTGCGTGAAGGGCTTGCGCTATCTGAATTAACCTCGTCACAGATTGATATTTTGGAAAATTACCCAGAGCAAGTATTGATTACTGAGCAAAGAGCGCAATTGACGCCAATGGGGCGCTTGATCGCAGACCGAATAGTCCGCGAATTGATCTAGGCTATAAAATCTGCCAATTATGAGCCGCCGCCTCGAAATCCTCCGCGCCATTGTTGATGAGTATGTTGCGACTCATGAACCAGTCGGCTCTAAAGCACTTGCCGAACACCATAACTTAGGAGTTTCGCCAGCCACAATTCGAAATGAAATGGCGGTATTAGAAGAAGAAGGTTTAATTACTCAGCCGCATACATCAGCTGGTCGAATTCCAACTGATCTCGGATATCGAACTTTCGTAGATCAATTAGCCAGCGTTAAACCACTCTCTGCGCCAGAACGTCGCGCAATTGAAACATTTTTAGAAGGCGCACTTGATTTAGATGATGTAGTTATGCGCACCGTAAAATTATTAGCAGATGTAACTAAGCAAGTTGCCGTGGTTCAATATCCATCGTTAGTTAAATCTCGAGTTCGGCATGTCGAATTGGTATTACTTAATTCAATTCGAGCTATGTTGATTTTAATCACTGATACCGGTCGCGTAGAACAACGTGTAATCGAATTAGCATCAGATATAGATGATGAATTTCTAAATTCAATGCGCATTAAATTAAATAATTCAATCTCTGGTCAACGCCTACCTGATGTTGCGGAACGTTTATCTACTTTGATGGACTCATTAAATGTTTCAGATCGAAGAAATATGGCAGTAATTATCTCTACATTAATTGAAATGGCCTTAGAAAAACCAGAAGAGAAGGTAGTGCTGGCAGGTACCGCCAATTTAACTAGATTCCGCCAAGATTTCTCAGCTCAGATACACCCAATTCTTGAAGCGCTCGAAGAGCAAGTTGTTCTACTGCGCTTACTAGGTGGCGCATCAAGCGGTGTCCAAGTTCGAATTGGAAGTGAGCAGAGTGAAGCAAACTTAAAAGAAACCTCGGTTATCTCCATGGGTTACGGAGAAGTTGGAGCTCTAGGCGTAATTGGTCCAACCAGAATGGATTATGCAAGTTCGATGGCAGCGGTTAGTGCGGTCGCTAATTATGTAAGTCGCTATTTACAGGAGAATGCATAAATGGCTGATTTATATGAGACGTTAGGTGTATCGCGAGATGCAAATGGCGATGAAATTAAACGTGCATATCGCAAATTAGCGCGTGAATTACATCCAGATATAAATCCTGATCCACAAGTTCAAGAGCGTTTTAAGGAAGTAACCGCTGCTTATGATGTGTTAAGCGATCCTCAGAAACGTCAGCAATATGACATGGGCGGCAATCCATTTGGGGGCGCTGGTGGATTTAATGGTGGTTTTGGATTTAGCGACATCATGGATGCTTTCTTTGGCCAAGGTGGACAACAACGTGGTCCACGTTCTCGTGCCCGCGCTGGACAAGATGCACTAATTCGAGTTGAAGTTTCTCTAGAAGAAGCATGTTTTGGAACCGAACGCGAAATCACAGTTGAAAGTGCGGTGCGCTGCGAAAAATGTTCTGGCAGTGGCTGCCAGGATGGAACCGCACCGTCTACTTGTGGAATTTGTAAAGGGCGAGGCGAAACGCAACAAGTGACAAGATCTATTCTCGGTCAAGTAATGACCTCTCGTCCTTGTGCAGCATGCCAAGGTTTCGGCACCATAATTTCAAATCCATGTCGCGAATGTCATGGTGATGGAAGAGTTCGTGCGCGCCAGAGTATTAATGTAAAAATCCCTGGCGGCGTTGAAACTGGAAATCGCATTCAACTAGCAGGTCGTGGTGAAGTTGGGCCAGGCGGCGGTCCAGCTGGCGATTTATATGTAGAAATTATTCAGAGTGAACATGAATATTTAGTCAGAGATGGTGACGATTTACATTTAGCGCTTTCTATTCCATTTAGTGCAGCTACTTTAGGTAGTAAAACCAAGGTGAAGACTTTAGATGGCGATCAAGAGATTGAGATTAAAGCAGGTGTCCAATCTGGAGCGAAGATTTCACTTAAGCAATTAGGTATGACTCGATTACGCGGATCAGGTCGTGGTGATTTAGTAGTTCACATAGAGGTAGTTACGCCAACCAAACTTAATCGCGAACAAGAAGAACTTATTAAGAAATTTGCAGAAATGCGCGGCGAAGATGGTAATTCAGCAAAAGTTAAAGCAGATGATGGCTCGCTTTTAAATAAACTACGCGGAGCGTTTAGATTTTGATGCTTCAACTATTCTTTTTGGATGATATTGAGCATCCAGAATTAACTGGAGACAATGCACATCATGCGGAACGAGTGCTTAGGATGAGCGTTGGAGAAGAGTTGTTGGTCTCTGACGGCAGGGGCAAATGGGCTAAATGTGCAATTACCTTGATAACAAAAAAGAATGTGCAATTAAAGGTAATTCAGGCTGGGGAAGAAACAGCAAATCCAATTCAAATATCCGTATTACAAGCAATCCCTAAAAACGATCGAGCCAAAGAAACGGTTGAGTTGCTGACTGCTTCAGGAGTTTCGAAAATTTATCCTTGGCAAGCTCAACGTGCTATTGGAAAAGATAGCGATAAGTGGGAAGTTGCGGCGATTGAAGCTAGTAAGCAAAGTCGCCGATTTAATATTCCAGAAGTTATGCCAAAACTAAATACTAATGAGGCAATTAATTTATTTGGACAATACGAACAGATTTTGATCTGTCATGAATCTGCAAAAAACCAAATTTCAGAGGTTGTAAAACTTGCTAGCAAAACCCTAATTGTGATCGGTCCAGAAGGTGGTATTACCGAATCAGAGTTGGAGCTATTTGAGCAAGCCGGCGCAAAGGTTATTAAATTAGGCCGGCCGGTATTACGTTCAGCACACGCAGGAATCGCGGCAGTTAGCGCAGTCAGCGCCTTAATGAAGGTATGGTAATTACATGTCCCTAGATTCCAATTGCATTTTTTGCAAAATAATAGAGGGCGAGATCCCTGCAGAAATTGTTTATCGTGACGAGAATGTGGTCGCGTTTAATGATTTAAATCCGCAAGCACCAACCCATGTGCTTTTAATTCCGACTCTGCATGTTGAAAATGCAGCTGCAATGGCAGAAGCTAGTGCAGTAGTAGCTGCTTCACTTTTGAAAGCTGCAAAAAATATTGCCTCCCAAAGAGCGCTCCCGGGATATCGCACAGTATTTAATACTGGTGAAGCGGTTGGCCAATCAGTTTTTCACGCTCATATGCACCTTTTGGGCGGGCGCGATTTCACCTGGCCGCCAGGCTAGAATTTACTTACTGATGGAACGAACTCTAATTACGGTACCGACCGCCATTCCAATGGTCGCACTTGTAGGCCCAGCCGATAAGAATTTAAAAGAAATTGAAAGTGCATTTCCAAACGTCTCTATGACTGTTCGTGGAAATGAGATCGCCCTCAGAGGTGACGTTGAAGAATGCGAACATGTCGAGCAATTAGTAACAGAATTATTAGTGGTATTGCGTTCTGGTCAAGATATTAATCCAGAGGTTATCAAGCGCTCTATTTCAATGTTGAAGTCACATCCACAAAAACATCCAGCTGAAGTTTTATCATTAAATATAGTAAGTAATCGTGGTCGCACTATCAGACCAAAGACTGCAAACCAAAAGGCATATGTAGAAGCGATTTCTGAAAACACTATTACTTTTGGAATTGGACCAGCCGGAACAGGTAAAACTTATTTGGCTATGGCTAAAGCGGTAGCAGCGTTACAAGCTCGCGAAGTTAATCGAATTATTCTTACTCGACCAGCAGTGGAGGCCGGAGAGCATCTTGGATTTCTGCCTGGAACTTTGACAGAGAAAATTGATCCTTATTTACGTCCATTATTTGATGCACTTCATGACATGTTGGATCAAGATGCTATTCCTAAATTAATGCAATCTGGAGTTATTGAAGTAGCACCGCTTGCATATATGCGAGGACGCACTTTGAATGATTCATTCATCATTCTTGATGAAGCACAAAACACCACGCCAGAACAGATGAAAATGTTCCTTACCCGTTTAGGTTTCGGCTCCAAAATGGTGATTACTGGTGACGTTACCCAAGTTGATCTTCCTGGCGGTAAGAACTCTGGTTTAGCAACCATTCGAAAGATTCTTGATGGAGTAGATGATATTTTATTTATGGACCTAACTGCCGAAGACGTGGTTCGTCATAGATTAATTAGCGACATTGTTAGTGCATATGAGGCATACGATGAAGCAAAAGAGAAATCTATTTCGCAAACTCGCCTTTTAAAATGATGATTGAAATAGAGAATCGATCGGGCCACTTAGCGCCCGAAGCAGAAATAAAGAAATTACTTGAATTTTCTTTCAAAGAATTAGGTTTGCATCCAGATTGTGATCTCTCGCTCGCCTTTATTAATGATACTGAAATGGAACAGTTACATCTCAAATGGATGAATCTTCCAGGCTCAACAGATGTCATGAGTTTTCCTATGGATGAGCTAAAACCAAATCATCCAGATCCTGGTATTTTGGGAGATATCGTGATCTCACCAATATTTGCTAGAACTCAAGCTGAAAAAGCTGGTCACTCATTCGAACATGAAGTAAAGATTTTGGCTGCACATGGTTTATTACATTTATTAGGTTACGACCATCAAGAAGTTTCTGAAGAGAAAATAATGTTTGAGTTGCAAGAAGATCTAGTAAAGCGAGCTTTCTAGTGGATTATTTTTTATTGGCATTAGTGGCTTTTTTATCAGGTTTTGGCGCAATTTTTATCCGTCCTTTTTCCAAACTAATTGTAGGAATTGCAAATGCTCTGACTCCCGGTCAACGTTTTAAGAGCAATATTTTTAAGAATGAAGAAGAACTTCGTGAACTTGTAGATCAAGCCCATGAGCGTGGCCTTGTCGAAGAAGACGAACACGAAATGATTCATTCTGTTTTTGAACTTGGAGATACTTTGGTTCGTGAACTAATGGTGCCGCGTACCGAAATGGTTTGGATTGAACATGATAAGACTTTGCGCCAAGCTCTTTCCCTGGCACTTCGCTCTGGATATTCAAGAATTCCTGTAGTAGGCGAGAATATTGATCAAATTGTGGGAATTGCATACATCAAAGATTTAGCGAAGCGATCTCATGATCATCATGAAGCAGAGCAAAGTGAAAAAGTTGAACAATTAATGCGTCCAGTGGTTTTTGTACCTGAAATAAAGTCTGCTGCCGAATTACTCAAGGATATGCAGCGAGACCAGATTCATTTAGCTATCGTGGTTGATGAATATGGCGGCACTGCTGGATTAATTACCATCGAAGATATTATTGAAGAAATTGTTGGCGAAATCGCTGATGAATTCGATGATGAAGAAGAACAATTCGTCTGGCTCTCTGAGGATAAGTTACGAGTACAAGCAAAAGTTCATATCGAAGATGTGGCATCAGAGCTAGAAATTGAATTAGAACCTGAATTGGTTGACGATGTCGACACCATCGGTGGTTTGATGGCAAAGGTTTTAGGCCGTGTTCCAATTCCAGGTTCAACTTTTAATTTAGTTGGATGGAAAGTTACTGCCGAGCGACCAGTAGGCCGTCGTCGCCGAATAAGTAGTGTAATTATGGAGCGCGAAGAGAGCGAAATTGCGCTGTAGCCTTATCTCATGCGCGTAATTAGATTTACTCCAAAGCCGGGGTCTGACTTGGGAAGCGATCCGCTTTTTGGTTTAATCGAAGATGATAATCAGACAGTATCTGTGATTAATGGTGATCCACTTTTCAATGGGATTGCAAAAAACGGTCAAACAACTAAATTAGAAGATATTAGATTGCTAGCGCCAGTGCTTCCTCGCAGTAAAGTAGTTTGTGTAGGAAAGAATTATTCCGATCATGCAAAGGAAATGGGTGGTGAGGTTCCGCCAGAGCCAATTATCTTTTTAAAGCCAAACACATCTGTATCTGGACCAAACGATGTAATTCATTGGCCTTGGATGTCAGAAAGAGTTGATCATGAAGCTGAATTAGCTATTGTGATTGGCAGAATCTGTAAGGATGTGCCGCGAGAACGAGCAAGTGAAGTTATTTTTGGCTACACAATCGCTAATGATGTAACTGCTAGAGATTTACAATCTCGAGATGGCCAATGGACGCGTGCCAAAGGATTCGATACTTTCTGTCCGATTGGGCCATGGATTGATACAGATTTCATTCCAGGCAATCAAGAAATTACTTGCACTGTAAATGGAGAAATCAAGCAAAAAGCCACGCTAAATCAGATGATGTTCGGAGTTGATGAAATTATCCATTTCATCACTTCAGTCATGACATTGCTTCCGGGTGATGTAATTTTGACCGGTACGCCTGCTGGAATTGGACCTATGCCAGAGAAATCGACTGTAACTTGTGCGATTTCCGGGTTAGGCGAATTAACTAATAAACTCAGTGCCCGTGGCTAATCCAATACGAGTTCGTTTCGCACCATCTCCAACCGGAGATTTGCATGTCGGCAATATTCGTACTGCGCTTTTTGATTGGGCATTCGCACGTCATACTGGTGGAACATTTATCTTTCGCATAGAAGATACAGATAAAGAACGAGTTACTGATGAATACATCCAACGTGCAATCGACACTTTAAAGTGGTTGGGATTAAATTGGGATGAAGGTCCAGAAGTTGGTGGCCCAAATGGTCCTTATTTGCAATCTGAACGGTTACATATTTACAAAGAGTGGGCTGATAAATTTTTAGCAACCGGCGCTGCATATCATTGTTATTGCAGCGCTGAAGAGTTAGAAGCTGAACGCGAACGACAAAGAGCTGCGAATGTGGCACCGGGTTATGGTGGAACCTGTCGAAATTTAACTTCAGAGCAGATCGAAAAATTTAAGTCTGAAGGTCGAATGCCAGTTCTGCGAATGCGAATGGATGAGGGCGGCACTACTTTTATTGATGAAATTCGCGGGGAAGTCTCATTTGATCATAAATATGTTCCAGACTTTGTACTTATGCGTGCGGATGGATCTCCGTTGTATACGTTGGCAGTAGCAGTTGACGATGTTCTGATGAAAGTGACGCATGTTTTACGTGGAGAAGATTTACTCTCTTCAACGCCACGTCAAATTCAAGTTTATAAAGCAATGGGAGTGACACCTGAGCAATTTCCAACTTTTGCGCACTTGCCATTTGTAATGGGCCAGGACAACGCCAAACTTTCTAAGCGAAATGGTGAAGTCTCAATTGCCTGGTATCGCGAACAGGGATTCTTACCTGAAGCAATCTGTAATTATTTAGCGTTATTAGGATGGTCTCCTGGAGAAGATCGTGAAGATATCTCTATGCAGGAATTGGTAGAACTTTTTGAAGTGCATGATGTGCACTCATCACCAGCCCGTTTTGATATGAAAAAACTAGAAGCAATCAATGGAGACAAGATTCGGGCACTTTCACCTGAAGAGTTTTTAAAGCGCGCGCTTCCTTTTTTGACTGACGCAAATGTGATAAATGGTACCGATGCTGAAATTGAGCTGGTTAAATCGGCACTGCCGATCATCCAAGAACGCATCGTAAAATTAGATGAAATTCCAAGCATGTTGAAATTCCTCTTCGTGAAAGAATTTGCGGTAGAAGCAGAATCTAAAGAGAAGATTAAAGATGATCAAAGTAAAGAAGTTTTAAAACGCGCGTTAGAAGTTTTGGAACCACTTACAACCTGGAACCATGATTCAATTGAAAGCGCACTTCGTACTGCACTAATTGAAGAGATGGGATTAAAACCAAGAATTGCATTCGGAGCTGTGCGTATCGCAGCAACGGGTAGCCATATCTCGCCACCATTATTTGAATCCATGGAGCTTCTTGGTAAAGAAGCATCGCTTACTCGAATTACCGCAGCGATTAGCCTTTAATTGATGGCGCAGGTAAACTTCGCCAGGTTAAAAATAGAATTTCATATTGGGGTATGGGGTAATTGGCAGCCCTGCTGATTCTGGTTCAGTAAGTCTAG
>CAYYFI010000023.1:0-15549 GCA_964471265.1 uncultured Actinomycetes bacterium
ACTGTTGAAGTTGGTGTGCCTGCGGTTCTATTTAGCCGTTTGGTAACAGGTCCGCTTTCCGTAGTAATTGCTTACTTCGCAAGCTTCGGCCTATATTCATCAAGTAACTAAAAAGTTATCGAGGGCCAGAGTGGAGCAATTCACTTTGGCCCTCGCTCACTTACTAAATAAGATTTACACATTAAATCCGTCAACATCTAGGAGTTGCAATGGCAAATTACAAGAAAGTTATTATTGAAGCAGGTAAGGGCGGCTGGGGCGGTCCTTTAGAAATCCTTCCGACCGACAAGAAGAAATATATTTATTCAGTAACTGGTGGCGGAATCCACCCAGTTGCACAGGCAATTGCAGATATGACCGGTGGCGAACCATTCGATGGTTTCAAATCATCAAAGCCATTCGATGAGATCGCAGTTGCAGTTATTGACTGTGGCGGTACTGCTCGTGTTGGCGTTTATCCGATGAAGAAAGTTCTAACAGTTGATATTCACGCAACCAGTCCAGCAGGTCCGCTTGCGATGTTTATTACAAAAGATCTCTTCGTTTCCGGGGTTAAGCCAGAAAACATCAAGCCGGCCTAATGGTCGTCTACTCAACAACTGTCACCTCGGTTGGAGATTTAGTTTCAGATTTTCGAGACCAAGGAATCCTCGTTTTCTTTGGTGAAGGAGCTCCCGAAGAGCTTCACGATTTCTCGATATTACATAAAGTTGAAAAAAGCGAGCGAGCGCCTAAACCTGGCGATTTCGTTCGCCTAAACGAAGATGAGTTCGAAGTACTCGCAGTTGGCTCAGTTGTTTCAGACAACTTACTTAACTTAGGGCACCTCGATCTTAAAGCTAATGGTTTAAATGAAGCAGAACTTCCAGGAGATACCAACATAGAAGCTCGCAAATTGCCAATGTTAAAAGTTGGCGACAAGTTTGAAATCTTTGAGAAATAATCGCAAAGTAGCGATTACAACACTGTTCGCAGAAAACAGAGGAAAATAAAGTGGCATACAGTCACAAATTGTTAGAACATGCAAAGCAGTTAGGACACGATGTTCGAATTGCATTAGTTGGCGCTGGACAGATGGGGCGTGGTTTTGGCAACCAAGTTCATCGCATGCCTGGTCTATCGGTTCGTTTGGTTATCGATATCGATACCAACCGCATCACTGAATTATTTAAAGATCTTGGAGTCACTGATGTAGTAATCAGCAATGACGCAAAAGAGATTGCCAAGGCTCTAAATGAAGGAAAATCGGCCGGAACTTCCACCACAGAATTCCTTAGCGACCTAGAAGCTATTGATTTCATTGTTGAGTGCACTGGCGTACCTGATATCGGAGCTCAGATCACTTATGGTGCGCTAGAGGCGAAGAAAGATATCGCCGTTCTAAACGTTGAGATGGATGTGACTATCGGTCCATTGTTACACAAGAAAGCGGTAGAAAACGGCGCTATCTATGCAGTCTGCCATGGAGATGAACCAGTCGAAGCCAAAGTATTAGTTGATTTCGCGCGCGACTTAAATTTCGAAATTGTTTGTGCAGGTAAGGGTAAGAACAATCCGTTCGAACCATTTAGCAATCCCGATACCGTACGTGATCGCGCAAATGCAAAGAAGATGAACCCAAAAATGCTCTGCTCTTTCACTGATGGTTCAAAGACCATGACTGAAATGGTGGCGCTAGCAAATACGACTGGTTTGGAGTTATCTAAACGTGGTATGTACGGTCCTGCTTCTTCAGTTAAGACTCTGCAAGATACTTTTGCGCTGCAAGCAGATGGTGGTGTTTTAGATCGACCTGGCGTAGTTGATTACTGCACTGGCGATGTGGCTCCAGGTGTATTCGTGATTGTTCGAACCGATTCACCATATGTTGCTCATGAAATGTCATATCTATCAATGGGCCCTGGTCCATATTTCGCGTTATACCGTCCATACCACTTGGCATCAGTTGAAGCACCAATGACTGTTGCCCGTGCAGTTATCGATCGTGAATCTTCACTTTATGCCGAGAACTTGATGGCAGAAGTTGTATGTATGACCAAGAAAGATCTAAATCCTGGCGACAAAATCGATGGGATTGGTGGTTATACAGTTCGTGGTTATGCAGATGTTGCAAAGGATGCAAAGCGAGATAATTTAGTGCCTATCGGCTTGGTACAAGGTGCAACAATAGTTAAAGCGATTAAAGCTGGCGAACTATTAACTTATGATCATGTTGAACTAAATGAAGATTCATTAATTGTGAAACTTCGCAAGCAGCAAGATGCAATGGGACTTACTTACGCCTAACCAGGATTTATCAGGATTTATCAGGATTTATAAGTCCAAGTTCTTCAGCTAATTTACGTTGGCGCGCGGTCAGAGGACTGCGCGCTTTTGTATTCTTAACGCGCTTCACATTAGATTGCGATTTTTTACTACCTGGCTTTAATCCAAGTTCTTCCATTAATTCTTCTTGTGCTGGAGTAAATAGACCTTGTGCTTTACGTTTCGCATGGTATTTAGCCTTTATTTCTTCAGCTTTTGCGACAGGGTCGGTGGTTTTACGCAATCTCTTCGGAAGCCACATGCGTTGAAGTCTGCCACAATTACATCATGGAGCGCACAGCTGTCGTTGTATTAGCAGCCGGTTCTGGTTCCCGTTTTGGCCAGGGTACTAACAAAGTTTGGCTTCCGCTTTCGGGTCGCCGCATCATTAGTAGGTCGCTTGTTAACGCCACAAAGCCATTTAAAAAAGCGCGGTTAGTTTTGGTTATCCACCCCGATGATGAAGCAATGGCTAAAGAAGTTTTGGCGCGCGAAGTGCCGCAGTTAAAAGTTGAAATCGTCTATGGTGGTGCCACCCGCCATGAATCTGAATTTCAGGCACTAATGCATTTGCGTGGCGGGATCGAAACAGGCGAAATCGATGTGGTCCTTATTCACGATGGTGCCCGTCCATTAGCGACACCGAATTTGTTTAAAGAGATTGCAACTAAAGCAATTACACACGGTGGGGCGATTCCGACTATAAGAGTTGAGCCAATTGAAATGGATCTCAAACAGAGTGCGCCTGTGGTGCGTGTACAAACCCCACAAGGTTTTATTGCAAAAGAACTACTCGCCGCCTACTTGAAAGCCGCTGAAGATTCATTTACAGGTACTGACACCGGTGCATGTATTGAGAGATACTTTCCATCAATTAAGACGCACTCCGTGACAGGAGAGCCAACCAATGTAAAGATTACCTATCCGCAAGATTTAGCAATCGCCGAACATGTATTAGCAAAGAGGGGGTATAAAGATTAAGCACGAATCAATAAGCGCAACTTTAGAATGCGCACATTGCAAAACAGAAACAATGCACGAACTTGTTTATGCCGGCCGTTTGCTTGCATCAACTACTTGCTCTGTTTGCAAAACAAAAGTTCAACATGAACCAGATGACTTGCGCGTTGCTTATATAAAAGATCTAGAGCATCGCATCAAGACCAAGCCATTTAGGTTATGGCGACGTTTCTGGCGTAATCCAACTAAGACATTTACTGATTTTCCAGGTCAAGCACTTGGCCAACCACGAAAGTTTTGGAGAGAAATTAAAAGCCTTTTTGATAAGTAATTTACTTCGCGATTTTTTGCTGCCAGTGTAGGAACGCTTCCATCAAAGTTACTTCATCGGCGCTATTGATTCTTACTGATTCGGGATCTGCTTCGACTTCTGATAACCGCGCCTCTTTTATAAGCGGAAGTGACCAAGTACTTTCCGCTCCACCAAAATCAATTACAGTACGGCGGATAATTTCTGGGCTTGATATGCGCCTCACTTTGGTGCGATCAATGGTGTAGGAAAGTTCAGATGATTCGTTGACTACTTTTAAAGTTTCAGTAAATGCCATAGTTGGGCGTACCGCATCACAACCGAATAAACCTTCTAAAGTGCGGTGGAATTGTGCACTCCTAGTAAGTGGTCGTTGAGCGTCATGAATCGCGACCATTTCAAACTCCAACGGTTCAATAGCTCTTGCTAATTCTGAAGGGTTACATGGATCGCAATTAAGTTCGAGGTAATCGATCGATACATCCTTCGTTGCCACACGGAGGGCTTCACTATCTTTTGATGCCACATATAGACGATTACTCAAACTAGTTTCGCGGCAGAATTGGTATGCAGCACTTAGAGCTGCGGAAATTAAGTTAGCGCCATTTAACGATTGGAGCGCGACTTCGCCGCCAACCGTAACAATTACAGATAGCTTATGAGGCAAGTACTTCGTCGAGGATAGTTGCTGCCTTTTCCTCATCAGTACGTTCTGCCAATGCCAACTCGGAAACTAAAATCTGCTTTGCCTTTGCCAGCATGCGCTTTTCGCCAGCTGATAGACCACGGTCTAAATCACGACGGTATAGATCACGTACAACTTCAGCTACCTTAATGACATCACCGGATGCCAATTTCTCAAGGTTTGCTTTGTAACGACGTGACCAGTTGGTTGGTTCTTCGGTATAAGGCTGACGCAATACGTTAAATACGCGATCTAGCCCTGCAGAATCTACAACGTCACGTACACCAACTAAATCCACATTATCTGCTGGTACTCGGACTGTTAAATCGCCCTGAGCTACCTTTAAAACTAAGTAGGTCTTCTCTTCGCCCTTAATCACACGCTTTTCGATTGCTTCGATTAGTGCTGCGCCGTGATGAGGATAAACAACTGTTTCGCCGACCTTAAATGACATTTAACGCCTTTCAGGAGAAGAGTTAAGCAGAAGGATAATTTTAGCATGGATTAAGTTAAGAGTCACTATCTTACTTTTGAGTGAAAAAGCATTGTAAATCGCTGCCTATTTGGATCATTTTTCAATCATTACTGGGTGAAAAGCGGTGAAATTCTCCTGATAAAATGCGCCAGTCTTAAAAATTTGCTGATATTAAATATCAAAAGATTAAAAGTGGGAGTTATTAATGCGTAAGAAGCTTGCAATTGCCTTTGCTGCCGCAATTCTTTCTACATCTTTAACTGCATGTAGCGGTGCTGGCAATAGCGCTCCAACTCGAATGATTAATCAGGTTACTGATGGCGTAGAAGCTAATCTTGAATCTGATGGAAATCTGATTTATCTTCGAAATATTTATGTTTCAGTAAATAAAGCTGGCGAGGCTTCATTGGTCGGCACCATCGTTAATCAAAAGCCAACTCAAGATGCATTAGTAGCAGTGGCAATTAACCAGGCTAGTATCAAGTTAGATGCAATTCCAGCTCTGCAAAATAAACCGATTATTTTTGGCGGACCATCTGAGAATGCAAAATTATCTATTCCGACAGCTGGCTTGATTGCTGGTCACCGTGTACCAGTTGCCTTCTTCTTTGGGTTAGCTGGAAATGTTTCGGTTGATGCACTTGTTGTTTCTGAGTAATTGATTTTCAGCTTAATTCCATTTTGTAACCCAGTCCGCGTACGGTCTGAATCAACTCTGGATTTGCCGGATCTTTTTCAAACTTTGAACGCAAACGCTTGATATGTACATCTAAGGTTTTTGTGTCGCCCACATAATCGTTACCCCAGATGCGATCAATAATTTGAATTCGAGTTAACACGCGACCGGCATTGCGCATCAAATATTCCAACAATTCGAATTCTTTTAATGGCAATAAGATATTTTCATTATTAAAGGAAACTAAATGGCGATCTGTATCAAGTCTGATTTGTCCGACTTGTACTACAGAACCTTGCCCCTCTTCCAGCGCAAAATCACTTCGTCTGCGCAATACTGCGCGAATGCGCGCCAATAATTCTCGGGATGAATAAGGCTTGGTGACGTAATCATCTGCACCTAATTCAAGACCAACGACCGTATCTACCTCATCATCTTTGGCAGTTAACATAATGATTGGAACAGTTGAAACTGCGCGAATTTGTTTGCAAACTTCAGTGCCGGCCATGCCTGGCAACATCAAATCTAAAAGAATCAAATCTGCGCCTTTTTTACCGAATAATTCAATAGCTTTATTGCCATCTGGTGCAATCTCAGTTTCGTAACCCTCTTTGCCAAGTAAGAAACTAAGCGGTTCTGAGAAAGATTGCTCGTCTTCAACAATCAAAATTCGGGTCATTTTTCCTCACCTAATTTTTCATTTGTATTTGAGCTATTTGCTTTCACAACTGGCAGCAAGACTGTAAAGGTACTGCCTGTACCCGGCGCACTCCAAACTTGAATATCGCCGCCATGATTTGAAATCACATGTTTAACAATGGATAAACCAAGCCCGGTGCCACCAGTTTCTCTTGAGCGCGCAGCATCAACGCGATAGAAGCGTTCGAAGATTCGATCTAAATCTGCTTCTGCAATGCCGACGCCTTGATCTTTAATGGTAATTTCCGCAAAATCATCACTGAGCTTTAGTACCACAGTAACTACCGTGCGCTCTGGTGAATAATTGATTGCATTCTCAATCAAATTACTAATCGCCATCACCATCTGCTTTTTATCGCCAAAAAATTCTACTTTCTCATCTGCCACAAAGTTGATTTCGATAGCTTTCTTTTCGGCACGAATCTTGGATTGATAAATAGCTTCTTCGATTACATTATTTAATTGGAGCATTACCGCATTTTGCATGGCATCTTGATCTTGAATGCGCGAAAGATCAATAATCTCCTGGACCAGATTAGAAAGGCGATTGGCCTCAATTTTCATCCGCTCGGAAAAATTCTTAACTAAAACTGGGTCTTCACTACCTTCTGAAATTGCCTCTGCCAAAATCGAAATGCCACCAATTGGAGTTTTTAATTCATGAGATATGTTGGCGACAAAATCTCGACGTACCGCATCTAAACGGTTTGCTTCTGAATCATCGAAAATCAGCGCTGCTACTTCGCCTTGCTTGCCTATTCGACCAATGCGAACTCTGCGTTCGTGATATCCCGCTGCAATTACGCCACGTGGGATCGCGACTTCAGTTTCGATAATTTCATTTTTGCTGCGAGCGCTGCGAATTAACTTTCTAATCGCTTCAGAGGTAATGCGGTTATTTTTAACTAAACCAATATTTGAAACAGTTTCCGAGCATGAGATCACCAAATCTTCCGCACTTACCAGTATGTAATCCGCATCAGTTAAATCCAAGATTTCATGTAATCGTGAATCAGATCCCTGACCTACTGCAAATAAATCTGCTTCCGCGATTGGGGCACGGCGATACATAAGCGCATCGTAAATCTCTCTCAATCGCCCCATGCGCCTATTATCGTGGAATTAATAACCCTTCATAATCTGTTAATCATTTGTTCACTTGCTTGAGACCATTTGCCCTAGCCAAAAGGTAAAATTCCTCCATGCGTAATGCCTTTCAGGAAGAGCTTGATTCCATTCACGACACCTTGGTCAAAATGGGACGTATCGTTGAGGAATCGATGACCGCCGCAACTCGCGCACTGCTCGAACCAAATCTTGAGGTTGCCGAAAAGGTTATTAAAGAAGATGACACCATTGATGATATGCAGCATGAATTAGATGCGCGCACCATGATGATCATTGCACGCCAATCCCCAGTGGCTGGCGATTTAAGAACTCTGGTGACTTCACTACGTATGTCTGCAGACTTAGAACGTATGGGCGATATGGCCCACCACATCGCAAAGCTAGCTCGGATGCGCTATCCAAATATTGCAGTACCTGAAGAGCTCCGCGAAATTATTAGAAATATGGATCGCGTTGCCGTTGGCATTATTCAAAAGACCACTGCTGCAATTGATACTCGTAACACCACTTTGGCACTGCAGTTAGAACAAGATGACGATGAGATGGATAAATTACATCGCCAGCTTTTCAAAACGCTCATGGAATCAACTTGGGCGCATGGCACTGAAATTGCAATTGATATGACCCTACTTGGTCGTTACTACGAGCGCTGCGCTGACCATGCGGTATCTGTTGGTCGCCGCGTTTACTACATGGTTAACGGCGAATATAACTCTTAAATTACTTCTTGCCCTGATTTGCAACTGCTTCGATGGCAGCTTTTGCGGCTTCAGGATCTAGATACTCGCCACCTTTTTTAACGGGTGTGAAGTCCTCATTTAATTCATAGAGCAATGGAATTCCAGTTGGAATATTTAACCCAGCAATATCCGCATCAGAAATTTCATCTAGGTGCTTAACTAACGCACGCAGTGAATTACCGTGCGCAGTAATCAAAACTTTTTTACCTGACTTTAAATCCGGGATAATCGATTCTTTCCAATAAGGAATCATGCGCGCTACGACATCTTTTAAACATTCGGTGCGCGGTACTTCGGATAAATCTGCATAACGCGGATCGTGTGCCTGCGAAAATTCATCATTTTCATCAATTGGTGGTGGTGGCACATCGAAAGAGCGACGCCATAATTTGAATTGTTCTTCGCCGTAAGTCGCCAAAGTTTGCGCCTTATCTTTGCCTTGCAACGCTCCATAGTGGCGTTCATTTAAACGCCAAGAACGTTTCACCGGAATCCAGTGGCGGTCGCAGGCATCAAGAGCTAATTGCGATGTATGTATCGCGCGACGAAGTAGCGAAGTATGCAAAATATCTGGCAGTAGACCGCGCTCAAGCATCATGGCTCCGCCACGTTTTGCCTCTGCTTCACCAGTTGCAGATAAACGAACATCGACCCAGCCAGTAAAGAGATTGAGTGCATTCCATTCTGATTCACCGTGGCGCAGCAGAATTAATGTGTATTTACTTGAGGTCGCTGAGGTCATGGCGCGTATTTTGCCAGTGGCTGGTGATTAATCAAATGATCGTAGACATCAAGAGTGCCACGAGCGGTTGCATCCCAACCAAAGTGTGACGCATGTTCTACTGCACCTAATGAAAGTGTGATTCGACGCTGTGGTTCCATTAATAAACGCGCAATAACTGATGACCAAGCTTTTGGATTATGTCCATCAACTAAAACGCCTGAAATACCATCTGCGACGGCAGTTCTTAAACCACCTACTGCACTTGCGATAACTGGAGTGCCGCATGCTTGTGCTTCTAGTGCAACTAAACCAAAACTTTCTGAATAACTTGGCACACAAACTAAATCTGAAGCACGATATAAATCTGGCAATTTATCTCGGCCAATTGGTTCGAGGAAATTAATAACATCATCAAGTTTTAACCAACTTACTAATTCGCGGATTCGAAGTGCCTCATTTGAACCCACGCCAGATGCACCACCAGTAATTAGCACTTGTAAGTTTGGACGCAGTTCTGGATTATGTTGCATCATTTCATTAATGGCGCGCACCAAAACTTCTGGGCCTTTATGTGGCTGAATTCTGCCGACGAAAGAGATGATTAATTTCTTCGGATCTAAACTTAAATTTTTACGGGCGTCTTTGCGATTTGGCGTAAAGCTATATAAATCAACGCCTGGCGCTACTACTTGCACAATATCTGGACAGGCTTCGTATTGGCCTACTAAACAAGCTGCTTCAGCCTCGGTATTTGCAATTAGCGCATCTGCCGCTTCAACTATTTGGGTCTCACCTTGTACGCGAATCATTGGTTCTGGGCTCTCGCCTTCGGCCAAATATGCATTCTTAACGCGCGCCATGGTGTGCATGGTGTGCACCAACGGAATTCCAAATTCTTTTGCAGCAGGCATCGCAACTTTGCCACTGATCCAGTAATGGCTATGAATTACTTGATAGCCCGCACCTTTAATTTTCAATTTGAAATCTTCAGCCATGGCTGGAATCAAAGCTGGCAGCTCTTCTTTTTTAGTGCCAATTGGTAAATCCAAATGGATAATCCGAATCCCTTTTTCATATTCGACTACATCTGGCTGCGCTGCTGAAATTTTTCGAGTAAAGATATCTACATCAACACCGACTGCTGCCATTCGCTTAGCAGTTTCGATGACATAAATATTCATGCCGCCAGCATCACCAATGCCAGCTTGTTCAAGTGGCGAGGTATGCACCATCACTAACGCCACTTTGTTGCGCTTATTTGGCATGCTGCTCATGAAGATAAGTTTACTGGCGTATACGCACTTAACCTAGTTGAGATTTCTGATGCTACCTGCGACCAACGCTTGATATCAGCGTCGCTAAATTTCTCTACGCGGACTAAATAGGTATTGACTGCTAATTCGCCCTTAATTTGAAAGAAGCCAAGTAGCCAACGCGCACTCGCACCTTCACCGATCAGAGTTAACAAGACGCGACCTTTCACGCCATCTGCATAGGTGAATTTTGGAGTTTCGCTAAATACATATTTAGTGATTGCACCGTCAGCTCCTTTTACGCCACCTGCCAATTTGCACTTTGCCACCACATTATCTAAATCAGTTAGCGCGCTTTCAGCGCTAGCGCTATCTTTATATTTCACGGTTTCGGTGCTCAAAAATGAGTATGGGCTGCCCTCTTTAAAGGCGGCAACTTGGCGACGCAATACTCTTGATTTTTCAGATGGAAAATCGCCGCTGCAAACATCTAACGTAGCATCAAGCAAAGTAGTACCGCGCGCAATTGGTAACAATTGGTAATCCTGATCAAAATCTGAAATCTGGAAACCATACTTAGAAATTGCTAACTGCTCTTTATCTTCAAGCGATGGATCGACTACCGCAACTTTGCGTTGGATTTTGCCGCTTTCTTTCCATTGCACACTAACTTTGGCTAGACCTTGAATAACTAAATCTTTTCCTTGTAAGCGCACTACCTTTTTAGTTTTACCAATGGCAAGTTTCAGAGTTTCCGCGCCGGCTTTAAAAGTGCCGCTTGGTACGCCGTTAATGTAAGCAACGCCGCTACCTTTTGCCACTTTCACTTCGAGATCACCTGAAACACTAAAAGAGAAACTACAACTACCAGTGCAGGCAGAATCAGTTTTATTAATAGTTACCTTGCCGGTGGTTTTGGCATTAAAGGCCGGAATATAAGTAAAACCTAAAGTTAAATCACCGACTACACCATTTCCTCGGCAATCAAAGACTTGCGCGCGACCAACGGTATCGCCAGAGAAATTTAACTCTGGTGCGCTCTTTACATTGGTGGTGCGATCAGTACGTGCAACTACAAAGCCATCGCTATTTAGTACCTGCACGCTGCAAATTCCGCTACCGGCATCGGTTGCGCCAGTCCAAGTTAATTTAGTGCCCTTGGTATTTACATTTGCAACTTTAAAATCACTAGTTACTACTGGTGCACCACGATCAATAATTACACTGACAGGCTTTGACCAACCACTGACATTGCCATATATATCTACGCCTCGCGCTTTGAGCGCATAAGTTCCTTCTGGCAGATCCTTTACATGCAAGCTTTTTATTGGGTTTAACGGCGATAAATAGGTAGCAAACCAACTGCTTGCTTCACTGCCTGCTACATCAATTACCTTTTCATCGGTAGCAATCTGAAACTTTTCGATGATTGATTCTGCATCTTCATAACCAGAAGTAATTAACTCTGATTCTGGTGAGACCCAGGTATTTGGATTAGTTAAT
The DNA here is from genome assembly GCA_964471265.1 of uncultured Actinomycetes bacterium. Classification (GTDB taxonomy): domain Bacteria; phylum Actinomycetota; class Actinomycetes; order Nanopelagicales; family Nanopelagicaceae; genus ZLKRG08. The sequence goes on from CAYYFI010000023.1 coordinate 11,458, forward strand.
ACAGGTGTCGGTGGCGCAACAGTATCTGCCTTGCGCGTGATAGTTACCGAAACCGTGTCGCTATCTTTTAACGCAGCTGCAACTGAAACATTGCCACTTGCATCAAGAAAAGTCTGTCCAATTGGCAGAGTCGGAGATCCCGTGGTGGTTGCAGAGCTGGTATATCTAAATGAATCTAAATTCATCAACCAAACATCGCTAGTTACTGCATCATTTGGCGCTTCGACTGCATCTGATGAATTTGGCGAAACGACTGAAGATGCTGGTGGTGGATCAGTGCGATAAATTGCTAAACCAGGTGTATATCCATCTGCAGCTTTTCGATATTCAATCCAATAAGTTTGTTTACCATCACGAACAAAAATCGCACGAGTTCCAGATGGCGAATTGGTATATTTCAAATCAATAGTTTGCGTCTTCCAAACTTGGGTGACATCGCTATCTTTAATTATTCCCATGCGCCATTGATGATAAGTACTCAATGGACCCTTCACATCCACATTACTCATGACATCAACTGCGCCGCCATATTCAATAGCGTTGCAATTTGCCCAAGCACCATCCGGTCCATTACCTGGGCATCTAATTAAGTTGGTATGTCCAAGTCCAAGTGAATGGCCCAATTCATGTGTAATTACAAAGGCCGAGGCGTTATTTTTAATCACCATTAAGCCACCAGGAGTTTTGGCATCTCCGATCAGCGATTTACCTTCCCAAATGCAATTTGGTCTTGGCGCCGGACTTAGCAAAATTAAATAATGCGAGGCGTAATCAACCATCGGATACTTGGTGTAGAAAGCGCGGCGCGCATCACGCATATAAATCGATGATTCGCCACCTTCGCAGACCAGCGGAATGGTCATTTGAATTGGCGTGCTCTGTACCGTTCCAACTGAAAAATTAATGCCACCGGGCCAGTTCTGCGCTAAGTAATTCCATCTTGTAGTTACTTCATTTTCAATTGCGCTTTTTACATCATTGACACTGACTGTTGGCGCAGGTGCACCTGGCCAAGTAATTGCCACAATATCAATAGTTCTAGTTTCCGCAGCCCGTACAGGTGAAATTGGTAATACTAATAGCGCAGCAATCAACGCTATTAACTTAGTTAATTTTTTCATTTTGCTGCTCTAATTTCACCGATCACTTTGCCGCCACCAAATACTTCTGGATGTTTGACCTCAAAATTAATTCCCATTTTGCTAAACGCATCTTGCAAAATTACTTGATGTGCACGTTCTGCGCCATCAGAGACTTTAAATACCACCGTGCTACCATCTTTATAGAAAGCGCTCTGCACTCCTTCCGCGCCAACTTTCATAAATAAACCAGGTACCTGTTTCATTAATTCAGTATCGCCGCGACCAATTCCGGCCACCATCTCTGGATAAGCTAAACAAGCAGCAATAACTTTTTTATGAATCGGATCTGCTGAAATTGCTAAGTTGTGAAATGCTCTTGCCAGCGCGCCGATTGATAATAAAAATAGCGGTGCACCACAGCCATCAACTGAAATATGTGCAACTTTTTCGCCAGCTAGCGTTTCTAACTCTTCACGAATTGCAATTTGTAATGGATGCGCCGGATCTAAATAATTTTCAATTGGCCAATTATTTGCTACGCAAGTAGCCAACATTCCTGCATGTTTTCCGCTGCAATTCATCGCTAATCGAGTTGGTTCTTGATCACCCCAATCTTTGCGTTCCTGCACACCAATTGGGCGATCTGGAACGCATTGCAACGCACTTTCAGTTAATCCAGCGGTCTTGAGGATTTCAAGAGCCACTTCTGTATGCGCCCGCGAACCAGAGTGACTAGCGCAGATAAGAGCAAGATGCCGTACCTCTTGATCCAGACCCGCGCGAACCATTGCGCTAGCTTGAATCGACTTAATCGCCGAACGAGGGTAAATAAGAGCATTTGGATCTCCTTTTATTAACGCAGGTGCACCTGTGCTATCGATTGCTACTAAATGGCCAAAATGTTTTGATTCCACGATGTTACCGCGGAGATATTCGGCTAAAACTGCTTCGGACATAATAAATTATTCTTAATTTATTGCGGCATGCGCGCCATGGTCGACCAGATATGCGGTTGCAACTCTTTAGTTGGCGTCTGCATATCGTATGCAAAGAAAAGTTCGCCTTCGACTAATCCATAAAGACGATGTCCGCCGGAAACTTCTTTGGCTTTCACGCCATTAATTACGCCATCGAATGCCAATTGAATTCTTGGTCCATCTACTAAACCAACCCAAGATTCTGCGTGGCCATTTGAATGTGCCAGCATGACATCCAAAATTTTTCCTTCTCGGATATTCCAAAAACCAGTTTCGGTTGCGGCTTGTTTGATGATTTCATTATTGTCATCAATGATCCAAGAGCGTGAGTAATAAGTTAAGAAATTGCGCCCATCATGATTAAAGGTAACTTCTTGCGCAAACTGAAATGGCGCTACACCTGCATATTCGCCTTGGCCTTTGCCCGACCAAGTACCAATTAACCAAGCAAGTGGATATAAATCTTCTGGGAGATTTTCAGGGATGGTAAAGGCCATGCTTATTTGTTTTCCTTACTTAATCCGACGCAATGGTCGTTGTTTTGGTTTTAAGAGCACTCCATAAGTTACTAAAGCTACTCCTGCAAGAATTGCAACTAGCCCAAGCAAAATTGAAGTCAGATATTCCACTCGCAGAGTTTAATTGTTTAGTTGAATTTAGCTGCAATTCCGTTGACGGTTAAGGTGGTATCGGCCTCAACATTGCGCTTTACGACCGCAAGTGCGATATTGCCCAATTCAAAGTGACGGGCAACGGTGCCAATAAAACCAACTTTGATGCCATCGCGTTCAACATCAGCGCCTATTGCAGGCAGATCCACTTCAGAGCCATCTAAATGCAATAAGACTAATTTGCGCGGTGGCTGCCCCAAGTTATGCACTTTGGCCACCGTTTCTTGTCCGCGATAACAACCTTTATTCATATGCACTGATTTATTTAAAACACCAATCTCATTTGGAATTGATTTGTGGTCTGTCTCTAAACCAAGGCGTGGTCGCAGCTTGGCTACGCGCTCTGCTTCTAGCGCCCAAATCCCAACTTTTGTAAATTTTGGATTATCGGAGAATTCAGGTATTTCGCCGCGTCCAACAAGTTGATATGGCCCACCTAAATCATCAGTAAGCCCTGGAATTCGAATTAATGATTTTTCGTTTGAAGCATCACGAACTTCCACGCGCATTGTAAAGCGCATCTTGTTTAAGTATTCGATAAGTGGCGCTGCGCGATCTACATCCACAATTAACCAGGCAGTTTCAGCATCGTCAAAGATTAAAAATTGATGCTCAATGTGCCCTAAGTGATCCAGAATTAATCCATCGCTCCAGCCACCGGAAAATGTCTCTAAATGTTGTGTTGTTAAATCATGTAGCCATCGCAGGCGATCTACGCCTTTAATTGCCACGATTTCTAAATGCGATAAATCTGCCCAAGCGCTGCCTTCGGCAAGTGCGCGTTGTTCTTTTGCGGGATCGCCAAAATGGAGCGTAGCTCCTTTATCTGGGCCAGATTCAATTTGTAACATTATTTAAAGCAATTGCTACACAACCCGCTAATTGCGAAGTGTGAAACATCGGTTTTAAATCCATATTCATCTGAAAGTGTTTGCACAAATTGCGCGGCAACTTCTAGCGGTGCATCACCAATCTGACCGCAATTTTCACAGACTAGATGTAAATGATTTAACTCTTCGGATGCATGATAAGTAGCGCTGCCATGGCCTAAATGTGTGTGTTGCACAAGGCCAACATTTTCAAGGGTTTCTAAATTGCGATATACCGTTGAAAGATTTATGCCGGGATGGGTTTTGCGCACATGCTCTGCAATTGCTTCAGGTGTTGAATGGCCAAGTTCGCGAACTGCCGACAACACTAATTCGCGTTGCGGAGTAAGGCGTAAGCCTTTTTGATGTAGTTCGTGTTTACCGGCCATGTAGCCAAGTCTACTGGGCGATTAACGTGCTCTTAAACGCGCAATTCTTAGGTAGATCTCGCAGCCTAAGCAGAAATTAAAGGCGGCATTTAAGAATGCTGCAG
>CAYYFI010000024.1:0-15040 GCA_964471265.1 uncultured Actinomycetes bacterium
AAAGATGGTTCGCAAGGCGAAGATTTAATTTTAGGTGTGCCATCAGGAACTGTTATTTATGATGAAAATGGAAATCAATTAGCAGATTTAGTTGGCAATGGAACTACTTTTATGGCCGCCGAAGGTGGTCGTGGTGGTTTAGGAAATGCGGCGTTAGCTTCATCAAAGCGACGCGCACCAGGCTTTGCGCTATTAGGTGTGCCAGGTGAAGAGCGCACGCTTATCTTAGAATTAAAGAGCGTTGCCGATATTGCGTTAGTTGGATTTCCAAGCGCAGGAAAATCATCTTTAATTGCAGCCATCTCTGCTGCACGTCCAAAGATTGCGGATTATCCATTTACGACACTGGTACCAAATCTTGGCGTAGTTAGCGTAGGTGATACCCGATTTACGGTTGCCGACGTACCAGGATTAATTCCTGGCGCTTCACAAGGTAAAGGCTTAGGCCTCGAATTTTTACGTCACGTTGAACGATGTGTTGCGCTGGTACATGTTCTTGATTGTGGAACTTTAGAAACCGACCGTAATCCAGTTGATGATTTAGAGATTATTGAATCTGAATTAAAACAATACGGTGGCCTAGATGATCGACCAAGAATTGTTGCGTTAAATAAGACGGACTTACCTGATGGCAAAGTTATGGCAGAGATGGTCACTAAAACTTTGCAAGATAAAGGCTATGAGGTTTATCCAGTCTCTGCTGCATCTCGTGAAGGATTGCAAGAATTACTTTACGCAATGGCAAAGTTGGTACAAACCTCACGTGCAGCAGCAACAAAAGAAGAACGTACTCGAATCGTGATTAGACCAACCGCAGTTGATGATTCCGGATTCCAAGTATTTGCAAATGGCGATGGTTCATTTACTGTGATTGGAAAGCGGGTAGAACGTTGGGTGCGCCAAACTAATTTTGGAAACTCCGAAGCGGTTGGCTACTTAGCCGATCGCTTGGCGCAAGCCGGCGTTGAGAAACAATTATTTAAAGCTGGCGCAGTTGCAGGTTCTGAGGTTCGAATTGGCAACGATCAATATGCTGTGGTCTTTGATTGGGAACCAACCATTGAAGCCGGAGCTGAGATGCTTTCCAAGAATTTACAGCGTCGTGGCGAAGATGCTCGTATAGACAGCGTTTGGAAGGCGGATAAAGTCCAAGATCAGCTCTCTGAAGATGAAATTGCGAGACAATGGGAATACAACGTATCCAATCCAAATACACCTGAACTTTCAGAGCAACTAGATGAGGAAGACGATGAGTCGTAATCTCATAACTGATGCAAAACGCATCGTAATCAAAATTGGCTCTTCTTCGTTAACTGGTGCAGCTGGCAGCGGATTAGATGCTGGGGCAGTTGATCGGTTAGTTGATGTAGTTGCAGATGCACGTAAACGCGGAGCCGAAGTGTTGGTGGTTTCATCTGGTGCTATTGCGGCGGGACTTGCACCACTTGGGATGCAAACTCGTCCAAAGGATCTTTCTACTCAACAAGCAGCCGCATCTGTAGGACAAGGTTTGTTGATTCACCGTTATACCGAAAGTTTTGCCCGCTACGGAATTACTGCTTCGCAAGTTTTATTAACTACCACTGACGTGGTTCGCCGTTCTCATTATTCAAATGCACAGCGTGCGTTATTTAAATTAATTTCAATGGGCGTAGTTCCAGTTATTAATGAAAATGACACTGTTGGCACATCTGAAATTCGCTTTGGAGATAACGATCGCCTAGCAGCGTTAGTTGCGCTACTAACTCAAGCAGATTTGCTGGTTTTAGTTTCAGATATTGATGCTCTTTATGATGCGCCACCAACTGAAGCTGGCGCTAAAAAAATCACTGAAGTTCGTGATCTATCTGAAATTTCTCAAATTAAATTAGGTGGCTCAGGCTCGGCTGGTGTTGGCAGTGGCGGAATGGTTACCAAAATAGATGCGGCGAAGATTGCAACCAGCGCCGGCACTGCAATGTTACTGACTAGCGCTAAAGATTTAGCAAAAGCAATTAAAGGTGAAGATTTTGGCACCTTATTTCATCCAAAAGCATCAAAGAACAATGCACGTGCGCTTTGGTTGGCACATGCCTCTTCATCAAGCGGCAAATTAGTTCTTGATGCCGGTGCCGTAAAAGCATTAATTGAAAAAAACGTTTCACTTCTTCCTGCCGGAGTTACTGCAGTTGAAGGCACCTTTGATGCTGGTGAGACTGTTGATTTAGTTGATGCAGCTGGAAAGGTGATTGCCCGCGGCATTGTTAACTTTGATAGCGATGAAATTCCACAAATGTTGGGTCGCTCAACTAAAGAGCTAGCTGCAACACTTGGCGCTGAATTCGAACGCGAATTAGTTCATCGCGACGACTTAGCAATTTTGTAATTTAAATCGAACTGGCAATCTGCTGCAAAACCGGCACAATCTTGGCGCTAATACCATCTGCGCTGGTTGGTAAATCGCTAAATTTCACAATTACTATTTGATCTTTCGGCTGTATGTAAATGTATTGGCCATGTAATCCAAGTAGCAAAGTTGTTTCAGGGAAAGGATGCCAAGTTTGCGCGGCGTAACCCCAACCGTAATCAAGAGTTACTACTGGTGTATTCATACGTTTCAAATACGCAGAGCTAATAACCGAGCCACCGCCAATATTTGCGGCACCATTATTTACAAATAATTGCCCAACTCGTGCAAAGTCACGTGCGGTGGCATTAAAACAACAGAAAGTTTTTTCTTGTCCACCAACATGATCAACATTCCATTTAGCCTGACTTTGTGCGCCAATTGGCTGCCAGACATTTTCTTGGAAGTAGTTGGAAACTGGATTACCAGTAACTTTCTTAATAATCATTCCAAGTAATTGCGTATCAACACTTCGATATTCTGGTTTGGTACCTGGAGTATTTGCCATCTTGCGATTGTGTTTTAACCACCAATTTAAATCAGTGGATGCATACATCTGCGCAATTGCAACGCCCCAACCTGATGGACCAGTTGGATAATTATCACTTACGCCAATGCCAGAGCTCATATCTAGCAAGTCTTTAATTGTGACTTTATCAAAATCAGTGCCAGCTTTGTATTCTGGCAAGATGCTGACAAAAGTATCGCTCTCTTTTATTTTGCCGGCAGTGATTAACTGTCCAATCATTATGGAGGTAAGAGTTTTGGCAACTGAGTAAGTTGGCAATAGAGAATCTTTCGTAGTGGCTCCATAGTATTTTTCATAAACCAATTTGCCATCTTTGATTACTAAAAAAGCATTGGTTTTAGTTACATCCATAAATTTTTCAAGTGCAATATTTTCGCCGTCATATTCCACTTGATCTGGTAACTTGGCTTGACCTATAGCCCAAGAGATTCTGGTATCTGCTGGTTCAATAATGTGCGCAGGCATTAGATCTGGAGTTTTTGATGCCGGCGCCAATCCCAACTTAATGGCAGAGATTGGATCGGGATATCGAATCACCTTTGTAAATCCAAAAAGGGCCAGATAAATAACCAATAAAGTTGCGACTGTGCGCTTTAGAAATTTGAACACACGAATAGAGTAGCCTCAAGTAAGATGCTCGTCGTGGATGCGCAAGCTATTGTCAATGATTTAGCCGATAAGGCTCGCTTGGCAGCGCGCACTCTTAATGTAGCAACCGGTGCAGAACGTGCCAGCGCTTTAATGGCGATTGCAGATGAAATCGAAGCTCGCTCCTTTGAAATTAAAGAAGCTAATCAATCAGACATGGAGCGCGGTAAGCGTGATGGACTAAATAGTCAGTTATTAGATCGGCTAATGCTTAATGATGCGCGAATTAAAGGTATTGCAAACGGTGCTCGCCAAGTAGCGGCGCTTGAAGATCCGCTTGGACAAACTTTGCGTGAACGCACCCTGCCAAATGGTCTTCATTTAAGACAAATTTCAGTTCCGTTTGGCGTGATTGGCATGGTCTACGAAGCCAGACCAAATGTCACTGTCGATGCTGCAGTTATTCTCTTGATGAGTGGAAATGCCGCGTTATTGCGCGGATCCTCTTCTGCAGATAGCAGTAATCAAATCCTCGTTAAAGTAATGAAGGATGCGCTAGCTAAAACCAAAATTTCACCAGAAGTAATTCAATTAATTCCGGCAAATGATCGTGCAACAACTACCGCACTTCTTAAAGCGCGTGGCCACGTTGATTTGGTAATTCCAAGAGGATCTGCAAATTTAATTCGAATGGTGGTTGATGAAGCTACGGTGCCGACCATTGAAACTGGGGCAGGCGTTTGTCACGTTTATGTAGATAAAGATGCCGATTTGGAAAAAGCAATTCCGATTCTTATTAATTCCAAAACCCATCGCCCATCGGTATGTAATGCGGCAGAGACACTTTTAGTACATCGTGATATTGCAGCGGATTTTCTTCCTAGAGCATTGAAAGCGCTTAATGAGTCGGGAGTAGTCCTTCATGCTGATGCGGAAGCAGCGAAAGCGGCAGAGTTATTAGGTATCAGAGCGCAATCGGCTACTGCAGAAAATTGGTCAACCGAATATGGTGTATTAGAGATGAATGTTGGCGTAGTTGATTCAGTCGAAGCAGCATCTGCACATATTGCAAAATTTGGAACAAATCACACCGAAGCAATCGTCACTGAAAATAAGGAAACTGCAGATAAATTTGTAAAACTCTCAGATTGTGCTGCAGTAATGATTAATGCTTCGACTAGATTTACAGATGGAGAGCAGATGGGTTTTGGTGCAGAAATAGGTATTTCTAATCAAAAATTGCATGCTCGTGGACCAATGGGCTTAGAACAAATGACAACTACCACTTGGGTTGTTACTGGTACTGGTCAAATTCGCAATTAATCGCAGCAATAAATAGAATTCGTCTCATGTCTAGCCTCTCACGCGCAGAAGTTGCCAAATTAGCAAAGCTCGCTCGCATCGAAATGACAGATGCGGAATTAGATGCGCTCTCATCTGAGTTTGCCGTGATTTTAGGTGCGGTGGATCGAATTCAATCTGCACCTCTTGCAGATGTTCAACCAACATCGCATCCGCTACCAATTAATAATGTGACTCGTCCAGATGTAGTTTTGCCATCTTTAAGTCCTGAAGAAGCTTTAAGTGGCGCACCAGCGCAGGAAGAACAACGTTTCCGTGTGCCACAGATTTTAGGTGAGGAATGATTCGCAAGAACGCTTCTGAAATGGCCGCTGCACTTGCGGCAAAAGAAATTTCTTCCGTAGAACTTGTCAATGCACACTATGAAAGAATTAGTGAAGTCGATAGTCAGGTAAAAGCATTTTTGCATCTTGATAAAGAAGGCGCTTTGGCGCAGGCAAAATCAATTGATGATGCTCGAAATAAGGGCGAGAAATTAGCGCCACTTGCAGGTGTACCAGTTGCGCTAAAAGATATTTTTACTCAAAAGGGAGTTCCAACAACTGCAGGTTCTAAGATTTTAGAAGGCTGGCGTCCGCCATACGATGCAACTGTTACTTCGAATTTGAAGAAAAATGGCATCGTAATTTTGGGTAAGACTAATATGGATGAATTTGCCATGGGTTCTTCAACTGAGAACTCTGCTTATCATCCAACTCATAACCCATGGGATTTAACTCGAATTCCAGGTGGTTCTGGTGGCGGTTCTTCCGCATCACTGGCAGCTTTTGAAGCACCGCTAGCACTTGGCACAGATACCGGTGGCTCAATTCGTCAGCCAGCTGCAGTAACTGGAACTGTTGGTGTGAAACCAACTTATGGTGCAGTTTCTCGTTACGGAATGATTGCATTCTCATCTTCACTTGATCAAGGTGGACCTTGTGCGCGCACCGTTTTAGATGCAGCGTTATTACATGAGGCAATTGCAGGGCATGATCCTAAAGATTCCACCTCTATTAATGCGCCAACCCCTAAAGTTGTTGAAGCAGCAAAAAATGCAAATGTTAAAGGTTTAAAAATCGGCGTAATTAAAGAATTACAAGGTGATGGTTATCAAAAGGGTGTATTAAATCGCTTCAATGAATCAATTGAAATACTTTCAAGTTTGGGCGCAGAAATTGTTGAAGTTTCTTGTCCATCATTTGAATATGCACTTGCGGCTTATTATTTAATCGCACCATCTGAATGTTCTTCAAATTTAGCGCGCTTTGACGCAATGCGATATGGATTGCGGGTCGGCGAAGGTGACGCTGAAGCAGTTATGAATGCGACACGTGAAGCTGGTTTTGGTCGCGAAGTTAAGCGTCGCATAATCCTGGGAACTTACGCACTTTCTAGCGGATATTACGATGCGTATTACGGAAGTGCGCTAAAGGTTCGCACATTAATCATGCAAGATTATGCAAAAGCTTTTGCGGGAGTTGATGTTTTAGTCTCACCAACCGCACCGACCACCGCTTTCAAAATTGGCGAAAAGAGCAATGATCCTTTAGCAATGTATTTAAATGACGTGGCCACAATTCCAGTTAACTTGGCGGGAATTTGCGGAATGTCTCTGCCATCAGGGCTAGCTGATGAAGATAATTTGCCAACCGGTTTTCAGATTATGGCGCCAGCAATGCAAGATCAGCGCCTTTATAACGTAGGTGGCGCACTTGAAGCTGCGCTGCTATCCAAGTGGGGCGCACCGTTACTTTCTAAAGCACCAGCTTTAGGCGGTGCCAAATGAACTACGAACAAGTTGTTTCAAAATATGAACCAGTAATGGGTCTAGAAGTACATGTCGAACTTAATACTAATTCAAAGATGTTCTGCGGATGCACCACCGTATTCGGCGCTGAACCAAATACCCAAACTTGTCCAGTCTGTTTAGGTCTGCCAGGTTCGCTACCAGTTGTAAACGAAACTGCAATTGAATCTGCTATCAAAATTGGCCTTGCGCTAAATTGCAAAGTTGCGCCATTTAGTCGTTTTGCTCGCAAGAATTATTTCTATCCAGATATGCCTAAGAATTATCAAACATCTCAATATGACGAACCAATCTGCTTTGATGGTTATTTAGATGTTGAGATTGAAACCGAGGACGGGCCAAAGACTTTCCGTATTGAAATCGAACGCGTACACATGGAAGAGGACACGGGAAAGTCGCTACATATGGGTGGCGCAACCGGTCGTATTCATGGCGCGGATTATTCTTTGCTTGATTACAACCGCGCGGGAATTCCGTTAATTGAAATTGTCACCAAAATTATTCCGGGCACCGGAAAGTTTGGACCTGAAGTCGCAAAAGCATATGTCGCGGAATTACGCGATATTTTACGTAGCATCGGAGTTTCCGATGTGAAGATGGAACAAGGATCTTTACGTTGTGATGCCAACGTTTCACTTCGTTTGATTGGTTCAGATACTTTAGGTACTCGATCAGAAACTAAGAATGTTAACTCGTTACGTTCAGTAGAGCGTGCAATTCGTGGTGAAATGATTAGACATGCAGAGCTTCTAGAAAAGGGCGAAAAGGTAAAACAAGAGACGCGCCATTTCCAAGAAGATACTGGAACTACCAGAAGCGGTCGTTCCAAAGAGCAAGCTGAAGATTATCGATACTTCCAAGATCCGGATTTAGTTCCAGTGGCACCAAGTGCCGAATGGGTGGAAGAGTTAAGGAAAGCTCTTCCTGAGAAACCTTCCGCACACCGCAAGCGTTTAAAAGAAGCATGGTCAGTGCCAGATAAAGAGATGGCAGCGATGATTAATGCAGATTTACTCGGCACAGTTGAAGCCACGGTAAATCTAGGTGCTGATCCAACAAAAGCTCGTGGTTGGTGGCTAGGTGAAATTTCTCGAATTGCTAATGAAAAAGAGACGTCAGTTGAAGAACTTTCAATTACTCCAAAAGATGTCGCAGAGATTGTTGAGCTAATTAATAAGGGCGAATTAACGGACAAACTTGCACGTCAAGTTGTTGAAGGTGTAATTAATGGCGAAGGCAATCCCGCGGAAGTTATTGCTAAGCGCGGCTTTAAAGTAGTAAGCGATGATGGCGCGCTGCTAGCTGCAATTGAAAAAGTTTGTACGGCCATGCCAGATGTAGCAGAGAAAGTGCGCGGGGGACATTTACCTGCAGCAGGTGCACTAATAGGCGCAGTTATGAAAGAAACCAAAGGCCAAGCAGATGCTGCGAAAGTTCGCGAGCTCCTACTTGGCCATTTGGGTCAAGCCTAATTAGTGCGCAATCACTCCATCTGATTCCACGATTGCATCTTTTCCAACATTGATTGCCACTGCTAACACAATCGAACCAATTAATAAAAACAATGCACCAACACGGAATGATTGTGTGTATCCATGAACCAAACCATTTGGAAGCGCTAAATCGCCTAACTTCTGATTTGATGCGATGTATTTTGCAGTCGCTGTAGTTGCAACTGTATTGAGCAACGCGGTTCCGAGTGAACCACCTACTTGCTGGCTGGTATTAGTAAGCGCAGATGCCACTCCAGCATCTCTATTACCTACGCCATGAAGCGCAGTAGTAGTCACCGGAATAAATACATTTGCCATACCAGTACTCATGATTACCAAAGCTGGAAATACATGAGTCCAATAGTTACTAGTAGGAGTAATTGTAGAAAGCAGTAATAGTCCCGCCGCTGCCAAGATAAGCCCTGCAATCATGTGTGGTTTAGGGCCATTTTTCGGTAGTAATTTAGAGACGATTCCAGCATTAATTGCGATGCCAATGGAAAACGGTAAAAATCCGAAACCACTATGTAGCGGTGTCCAACGAAGAACTACTTGTAGATAAAGTCCTAAGAATAAGAACATAGAAAATAGACCAGCACCTACAATCAACATGCCCAAATATGAACCACCGCGGTTACGTTCTTTAATGACATGAAGAGGCATCAATGGATATTTCGCACGCTTCTCTTCGAAGTAGAAGATCACCAAGAGAATTACTGCGGCTGCCAAGAAAATTAGGGTTGAGTTATCACTCCAACCGTGCGTAGCTGCGCGATTAAATCCATAAACAAGTGAGAATAAACCGGCAGTTGCGGTGATTACTCCGGAGATGTCATAACCATGTTCGCCACCAGATTTAGATTCGTGTAACCACTTCGTTGCCATAGTGACGGCAAAAATTGCGATTGGCACATTAACGCCTAAACACCAACGCCATGAGAAGTATTCAGTAAGAGTGCCACCTAAAATCAATCCAATTGCAGCTCCGCCACCAGAGATTGCGCCAATCACACCGAATGCTTTAGCGCGTTCTTTTGGATCAAGAAAAGTAACGCTCAAAATTGAAAGGACTGCCGGAGCTAGTAGTGCGCCGAAAACTCCTTGTAATGCACGAGCTGCAAATAATTGCGCTTGAGATTGTGCAATACCACCTAATGCAGATGCTCCAGCGAATCCAAGTAAACCAATAATGAAAACTTGTTTGCGCCCAACGAAGTCACCGATTCGGCCTCCAACCAATAACAAACTTCCGAATGCCAATGTGTAGGCAGTAACAATCCATTGCTGGTTTGCATCTGAAATTCCAAGATCCGCTTTGGCGGCAGGGATTGCAATGTTGACGATAGATGCATCAAGGATGACCATTAATTGAGATATCGCCAGAACAAATAAGGTCTTCCAGCGATCACGATAAATTATTTCAGGCGCTACGATTTTCAAGTTGACTCCGTTTTTTGATGATAATTACTGGCTAACGCTATAGGAAATTCCAAAAGCGACTTTCAACTAGCGATATCTGCCAATATGATTTGCACTATGTCCAAGATGAAACCACGCTCAGGTTTAGTTACTGATGGTCTGGAGCGCGCTCCAGCTCGTGGAATGTTACGTGCAGTTGGTATGGGTGATGAAGATTGGGTCAAACCTCAGATTGGCATAGTTTCATCATGGAATGAAATCACTCCATGCAATTTATCTCTTGATCGTTTGGCTAAAGCATCACGCAAAGGCGTGATTGATGCTGGCGGTTTTCCAATGCAATTCGGAACTATTTCAGTATCTGATGGAATTTCTATGGGTCACGAAGGTATGCACTTCTCTTTAGTTTCTCGAGAAGTTATTGCGGACTCGGTAGAAACAGTGATGCAAGCAGAGCGACTTGATGGCATGGTGACATTTGCAGGATGCGATAAGTCGCTTCCGGGCATGATGATGGCTGCTGCACGAATTGATGTGGCTTCGGTTTTTGTTTATGCAGGTTCAACATTGCCTGGCCAAGTAGATGGTAAAGATGTCACGATAATTGATGCTTTCGAAGCAGTAGGCGCATGTGCACGTGGATTAATTTCTAAAGAGCGTGTTGATGAAATAGAGCGTGCAATCTGTCCTGGCGAAGGTGCATGTGGCGGTATGTACACCGCAAATACCATGGCAACAGTCGGAGAAGCGATCGGACTTTCACTTCCAGGTTCTGCAGCGCCACCAGCGGTCGATCGTCGTCGCGATAGCTATGCTGAAAAGGCTGGTGCAGCAGTAGTAAATTTAATTGCGAAAGGAATTACTACTCGCGATATTTTGACTAAGAAGGCTTTTGAGAATGCGATTACTGCAGTCATGGCCCTTGGTGGTTCCACTAATGCGGTATTGCACTTGTTAGCAATTGCTCATGAAGCAGAAGTCGATTTAACTTTGGAAGATTTCCATCGCATTGGTTCCAAAGTTCCACTGCTTGGTGATTTAAAACCATTTGGTAAATATGTAATGAGCGATGTCGACAAAGTTGGTGGCATTCCGGTAGTGCTTCGAATGTTGTTAGATGCTGGTTATTTACATGGAGATTGCTTAACCGTTACCGGTAAGACCATGGCCGAAAACTTGGCTGAGATTAATCCACCGCTGGCAGACGGTAATGTTTTACATGCAATTAATAAACCGCTCTCAACCGATGTAGGCATCACAATTCTCGGTGGCTCACTTGCTACTGAAGGTGCAGTTTGCAAAACCGCAGGAATTGGAATTGAAACTTTCGAAGGTCCGGCACGTGTTTTTGAACGCGAACAAGCTGCTATGGATGCGCTAGAAAACGGCACCATCCAAGCTGGCGATGTAGTTGTGATTCGATACGAAGGACCAAAAGGCGGTCCAGGAATGCGCGAGATGTTAATGATTACTGGCGCAATCAAAGGTGCCGGGCTGGGTAAATCAACATTGTTATTAACCGATGGCAGATTTTCAGGTGGTTCCACCGGTTTATGTGTAGGACATGTAGCGCCAGAAGCGGTAGATGGTGGACCAATTGCATTTATTAAAGATGGCGATCTAGTACGAATTGATATTCCAAATCGTAAATTGGATTTGCTAGTTGACCCAGCTGAACTTGAAAAACGTAAAGTTGGTTGGAAGCCATTGCCTCATAAATATGACCGTGGCGTGCTTCATAAATATTCCAAGTTAGTAGGTAGCGCATCGAAAGGCGCAGTCTGCGACTAGCGTCCGTATTTTGAGATGCCTATCTCAGCTGTTGACGCATTTTTACATCTAGGAGAGAATTGCGCCATGCGTAAAGCGGTATCAATCTCATCATCAATTGTGGTGGTGGTCATTCGATAGCGCGTGCCCGAAATTCGGAATACGCGCCCTCTGCAGAGTCAGAGGGTTTTCTTATTTAAGAAAGGAGTAAGCAGCAGATGAGCAATCAAATTACCGGAGCCCAGTCTCTAGTGAAGTCACTAGAGGCAGCTGGCGTCGATGTGATGTTTGGTCTACCAGGTGGCGCAATCTTGCCTGCTTACGATCCAATCTACGATTCAAAGATTCGTCATATTTTGGTGCGTCATGAACAGGGCGCAGGTCATGCCGCAGAAGGTTATGCGCAAGTAACTGGTCGCGCTGGAGTTTGCATTGCAACTTCTGGACCAGGTGCAACCAATTTAGTGACACCACTTGCGGATGCTGCCATGGACTCAGTACCTGTGGTTGCAATTACTGGACAAGTTCCTGGACCTGCGATCGGTACCGATGCTTTCCAAGAAGCTGATATTCGTGGCATCACCATGCCATTTACTAAACATAATTTTTTAGTTACTGATGCGCGAGAAATTCCAAACGCAGTTGCACAAGCTTTTCATATTGCAACCACCGGTCGTCCAGGTCCAGTTTTGGTAGATATCGCAAAAGATGCTTTACAAACGATGACTGATTTTAATTGGCCAAAAGAGATTAAGTTGGCTGGCTATCGCATTCCTGGAGAACCAAATGCGCAGAGCATCACGGATGCAGCGCAATTAATCGCTGAATCTAAGAAACCTGTCTTTTATGTTGGTGGCGGTGTAATTAAATCTAATGCCTCTGCGGAATTAAAAGAATTAGTAGAAAAAGTTGGCGCGCCAGTTGTAACCACATTAATGGCTTTAGGTGCCTTCCCAGATTCGCATCGCCAACATTTAGGTATGCCTGGTATGCATGGTTCGGTTTCGGCCGTAACTGCGTTACAAAAAGCAGATTTACTTATTACTTTAGGCGCTCGCTTTGATGACCGAGTAACTGGAAAACTCTCATCATTTGCGCCAAAGGCTCGGGTAATTCATGTTGATATTGATCCAGCTGAATTAGGCAAAAATCGCAGCGTAGATGTACCAATTAATGGTGATTTAAAAGCAGTAATTAAGGCGCTAATTCCCGCAATTAAGCAGAAGCCAGACTTAGCAGCATGGTGGAGCGCGCTAGATAAATTAAAAGCAACTTATCCCGTTGGATATGACAAACCTGCAGATGGTTCTTTAGCGCCACAATATGTAATCGAACGTATTGGTCAGATCTCTGGTTCAGATTCAATTTATGTTGCAGGTGTTGGACAACATCAAATGTGGGCATCGCAATTTATAAATTATGAGAAACCACGCACTTGGCTCAATTCTGGTGGCGCTGGCACCATGGGTTATGCAGTGCCTGCGGCGATGGGCGCCAAAGTTGGTGCGCCAAATACCACCGTGTGGGCAATTGATGGTGATGGTTGTTTCCAGATGACAAATCAGGAATTAGTAACCTGTGCGCTTAACAATATTCCAATCAAAGTTGCAATCATTAATAACGAATCACTTGGCATGGTTCGCCAGTGGCAGACACTTTTCTATAAGGGACGCTATTCAAACACAGATTTACAATCAAAGATCGTGCCAGATTTTGTGAAACTTTCTGATGCGATGGGATGCGTTGGTCTGCGTTGTGAAAGTGCTGACGATGTTGATGCCACCATTGAAAAGGCGATGTCGATTGATGATCAGCCAGTTGTGGTTGATTTCCGAGTAAATCGCGACTCAATGGTTTGGCCTATGGTCGCAGCTGGTACTTCTAATGATGACATTATGGTTGCGCGTGAAACTGCGCCAGATTGGGATTCACAGGAGCTCTAATGGCAAAACATACTTTGGCAGTTTTAGTAGATAACTCATCGGGTGTTTTAGCTCGTGTGGCTTCATTGTTTGCTCGTCGCGCATTCAACATTGATTCACTTGCCGTAGGTCCAACTGAAGATCCAACTATTTCGCGCATGACTATTGTGGTCAATGTTGAAGGACATGCACTGGAGCAAGTTATCCGTCAATTAGATAAATTGATTAATGTTATTCACGTATCCGAAATCAAACCTGCCAAGTCAACACAGGAAGAATTGATTTTGGTTAAGGTTAAACAGAATCCGCGAATCGAATCCATCATCTCCAAATTTGGTGCCAAGGTGGTAGATAACACTGAAAATGCGGTAATTATTGAGGCCACCAATACTGTTTCATTAAATGAAGAGCTGTTGGCATCACTAAAAGAATTTGGAATCATTGAATTTGTTCAGTCCGGAGTAGTTGCGCTTGCACACGGAGCTAAATCTCTGGCCGATCAAACTCTTGATATCCAATCCATTTCGACAGATCGTCAAGCGGATTATCAGAATTAAAAGAAGTAACTAGCCGAGAAAAAGGAAAGAAAACCAATGGCAACTATGTATCACGAAGAAGATGCAGATCTATCAATCATCCAAGGTCGCAAAGTCGCAATCATTGGTTATGGTTCACAAGGACATGCTCACGCACTTAATTTGCGTGATAGCGGAGTAGATGTTCGTGTCGGACTTAAAGAAGGTTCACCTTCGCGCGCTAAAGCAGAAGCAGAAGGATTGAAAGTAACTTCAGTTGCAGAAGCAGTTAAGGAATCAACTGTTATTATGATTTTGGCTCCTGATCATGTTCAGCGCCATATTTACACTGAATCAATTCTTCCTAATCTAAAAGATGGCGATGCGCTTTTCTTTGGACATGGTTTCAATATTCGTTTTGGTTACATCAAGCCACCTGCAAATGTTGATGTTTGCATGGTCGCACCAAAGGGTCCAGGACACCTTGTTCGTCGTGAATATGCAGCAGGACGTGGCGTTCCGGTAATCGTGGCCGTGGAACAAGATGCAACTAATAGCGCATGGCCATTAACACTTTCATATGCAAAGGCAATCGGCGGCCTACGTGCAGGTGGAATTCTTACCACCTTTACCGAAGAGACTGAGACAGATCTATTTGGTGAGCAGTCAGTGCTTTGCGGTGGCGCTTCACAATTAGTTATGTACGGTTTTGAAACATTAACTGAAGCTGGTTACCAACCAGAAGTTGCGTACTTTGAATGTTTACACGAATTGAAGTTAATTGTTGATTTGATGTACGAAGGTGGCATCGCAAAGCAGCGTTGGTCAGTATCTGACACTGCTGAATACGGTGACTACGTATCTGGTCCGCGTGTAATTGATCCATCTGTTAAGGCCCACATGAAGGAAGTTCTTGCAGATATTCAATCTGGTGCATTCGCAAAGCGATTCATTGATGATCAAGAAGCAGGCGCACCTGAATTTAAGGCGCTACGTGCAAAGGGTGAATCTCATCCAATCGAAGCTACCGGTCGCGAACTTCGCAAGATGTTCTCTTGGATCAAATCATCAAATAAAGATGATTATCAAGAAGGTAAGGCAGCTCGTTAACAATCATGTCTAAGCCTGTTGTTTTAATAGCGGAAGAGCTCAGTCCTGCAACTATGCAAGCACTGGGGCCAGACTTCGAGATTCGCCATGTAGATGGCGCTGATCGAAGTGCACTTCTTCCTGCACTGACAGCAGGTGTAGATGCAGTTTTAATTCG
>CAYYFI010000025.1:0-1057 GCA_964471265.1 uncultured Actinomycetes bacterium
CGGAAACGGGTAATCCAATTTCCGCCATATTGATCGTTACCAAGCAGCACATCTGTTGCGCGAACCGCCGAGACAATTTCTGGTGTGCGTGCATCCATAACTGCAGATGTTAAACCAACCGTCATTGCCGCTGGTAAGAAGGCCGCATTGATTGCGTGGCGATTAGGCATTCCAAATGAGACATTTGAAGCACCGCAAGTCATATTCAAATCCCAACGTTGCTTTATTTGATAAACCGTTTCGAAGAATAAATTTCCTGCTTGTGGTTCGGCGCCAATTGGCATGGCTAAAGGATCAATTACCAATCTGTCATGTGAAATACCATGTTTGTCGCAGGCGCGAAGGATCTTTTCGGTGATTTTTAAGCGATCTTCCACGGTCATTGGAATCTCAGTTTCATCATTTGGCAAAGCGATTATCGCAGCATCATATTTTTTAACTAAAGGCAAAATATGATCCAAGCGATCATCTTCTCCAGTAGTTGAATTAACTAGCGCACGACCTTGGTAAGTTTGTAATCCTGCTTCTAGCGCTTCTAAAACTGAAGAGTCGATACAAATAGGCAGATCGGTAAGTTCTTGCACCATTTTGATAGCTTGTCTCATTAAGTCTGCTTCATCGGTTAGTGGCACACCCATGTTGACATCTAACATATCCGCTCCGCCATCAACTTGAGCCTTAACATCTTTGATAATTGCAGATAGATCTCCGGCACGAACTTGTTCTTGGAAAATACGTCGACCAGTAGGGTTAATACGTTCTCCGATAATGCAGAATGGATTATCGTCACCGATAGTTACGGATTTGGTTGGTGAAGTTACTACGGTCTGCATTATTTTGGTTTCCTTCCAAGGTCGGTCATTAATCTGGCAAGAGAATCGTCATGTCTAAAATCAGTTACATGTAATCCGCGCACTCCAGGTAATGAGAGCGCGTGTTTTGCAAGCTCTAAAGTTAATTGGTAAGCCTCTTCGGATGGATCCGAAGCGTTAGCAACACGATCAATTAACTCTTGCGGAATATTGATGCCTCGAACATTTTCGTTCATGAACTGCAT
>CAYYFI010000025.1:1157-14923 GCA_964471265.1 uncultured Actinomycetes bacterium
AGATAAGTACCATTTCGAATAATTTCGGCAACTTTGATAGCGATTGGCCCATCTAAATCAAAGACTCTGCGAGTTTCAGGTTCATCGCCCGCAGTGACGTCATCTCCAGTCATTAGCGCAATATTTTCAATGCCATGCAGGGCGGCCCCCATAATGTCTGCCTGCACCGCTAAGCGATTTTTATCTCGTTGTGCAATCTGCATGACTGGCTCTAGCCCGTGCATCTTGATGGCAATTGCCACCGCCAAATTTGAAGCATGTGCATGAGCGGCTGCGTTATCAGTGGAATTTACGGCATCGAACCAAGGTCGTAACCGTTCGGCTTCTTTGGCAATTTTCTCCATGCCGCCACCATCAATAGATGGGAATTCTGCGGTGAAAACTAATTCATTGGTATTTTCCAATAAGTTTTGCAAATTACTCATTCGCTGCCCAGCCAGCAGGGGTCTGCTTATCGCGTTTGGTAATTAAATTTAACCAAGATGAGGTGCCCTTTAGTTGCATGTCAACCGGTGGACGTAAATCGTTGTAATGATCTTTCCAAACTTGCGGCAAGTGTAATGTCTCTTTGCGCTCGTATGCTTTTACCCAAATACATTGCATATCTGGTTTTACTTCGCAATTACCATTTTCTCGAACTCCACCACAAGGTCCGTTTCGTAAAGTCTTAGGACAGGTCATCGGGCAAACCATTCCAGTTGAATGCAATACACATTGACCGCACATCTGACAACCAAAAACTGGTTTCTTAATTGCGTCTTCGATTAATGGCAATAATTTCATACTGCAGCGCGCTTCTTTGCTAACAAATCTTTTGCAACTTTAACTGCGCTCGATGCATCAGCGGCATAACCATCTGCGCCAACTACATCTGCATACTCCTGAGTTACTGGTGCACCACCAACCATGATGATTACCTGATCGCGCAAACCAGCTTTATTTATTTCATGAATGTTTACTTTGAACATTGGCATGGTGGTAGTTAAAAATGCAGACATACCTACGATATCTGGCTTATGTTCATTTATGGCAGCGATAAATTTTTCAGGAGCGCATTGCACTCCAATATCAATCACTTCAAAACCAGCGCCTTCCAACATGATATTTACTAAGTTCTTGCCGATGTCGTGAACATCGCCCTTTACGGTTCCCATTAGGAAGGTACCGACGGTTTCAGCGCCAGTTTGGGCCAGGAGCGGGCGAAGCACATTTAGCGCACCAGACATGGCTTTTCCAGAGATCAACATTTCAGGAACAAAGAAATCTCCGCGCTCAAATCGAGCGCCCACTTCTTCTAGCGCAGGAATTAGCGCATCGAAAAGAATTGATGAAGGTGTCATTCCTTCTGCAAGTCCTTGATTAGTTAGCTCAAGAACTGCCGGAGCGTTTCCGACCAAAGTCTCATCAAATAAACCTTTGAGGATATCTTCGTGGCTCATGCTGCGCCTGCCTTTCCATTAGTTACATTTTGCTTCTTTAACTCTTTGATGATCAACTCACCAAACTTAATTAATTGTTCGCGACCTATTCGTGCATCAGGGCCGGAAATTGAAATTGCGGCGACAACTTTGCCATCGTGATTAAAAACGGGAGCCGCTACTGCTACCAAGCCGTTCTCTAATTCATTATCAATAATCGCAAAGCCAGCTTTGCGAACTTTTTCTAACTCTGAATTAAGTTGAGTGCGAGAAGTTATGGTTCGTGCAGTTTTGCTATGTAAATTTCCTGATGGAATCGCGGATGCACCAAAAGCCAGGAGTACTTTGCCTAATGCTGAAGCATGGTAAGGAACATTTCTACCAATCCAATTGGTTGCTCCTAAAAGATGCTTGCCATCAACTTGATCAATTATTTTCAGGTCATCACTTCCAGGCACCGCTAAATTGATTGATTCTGAAGTTTTGTCAGCTAGGGATTCCAAAACCGGGCGCATTCGATTAATTAATGTTGAATCTTGGTTTTGCGCAGATGCATATTTCAATAGAACTTCGCCGCCTAAGTAAGCGCTATTTCGATCACGACGAATCAAACCTTGGCGTTCAAGTGCACCTAAAATTCTTGAAGTAGTAGATTTCGGTAGACCCAACTCTCTAGCTAATTGAGATAGCAAAGGTGGCTCTGGTGAATTTAAAATGGCAATTAATAAAGAGGTAGCGCGATCTACAGCTTGTGTGCCAGTTAGCGCCATAGCAAGACCTCAATTTAGTGTTCCAATATATGGAACGCCTGTTCCATTATCTGAGCGTATTCTCTATCGTTATCGCAGGTCAAGAGCGAAAGGCGCGCAATGTTCATAAATAAAATGCCTCGTTACGAGATTCTCTCTGAAGAATCTATGGCAACGCTAACTGCTGGATGGAAACGAATCGTTTCCGAAATTGGAATTGAATTTGCCAGCCCGTGGGCAGTTGAGATGTTTCGCGAAGCCGGTCAAGAAGTTAGCGGTGAGAATGTTAAATTCGATCCTGAATGGATTTTGAAACAGGTTGCTAAAGCTCCATCTGAATTTTCACTTCGAGCTCGAAACCCAAAGCGCAATGTAATTGTCGGCGGAGATCACATGGCGTTTGGCTCTGTATATGGTCCTCCCTTTGTTTTAGAAGGAAGTACTCGACGCGATGGTACATATAAAGATTTCGAAAATTTTTGCAAACTTGCACAGAGTTTTGAAGCAATCGATACCGTCGGTGGCGTAGTTGTCGAACCAAATGATTTATCTCTTGATTCCCGTCATTTAGATATGGCCTTTGCGCAAGCAACTCTGACCGATAAATTCTTTATGGGAAATGTCGTGACGGCAGAGAATGCCCGCGATGTAATTGCGATGGCCGAAATTATTCACGGCGGTCGTAAAGCAATTGAAGAGACCCCAGCGTTAATTTCATTGGTAAATTGCAATTCACCACTTCGTTGGGATGATCGCATGTTGGATTCACTACGTGAATATGCGCTCGCCGGTCAACCAGTAATTTGTACGCCATTTTTACTTATGGGTGCGATGTCGCCGGTAACAATTCCAGCCACTTTGGCACAACAAATTGCAGAAGCGTTAACTGGTATTGCGTTAACACAGTTGATACGTCCTGGCGTACCCGTGGTATTTGGTTCGTTTCTTTCAAATGTTGATATGCAATCTGGTTCGCCACAATTTGGTACTCCAGAATCAGGAATTGGCTTACTTTGCACCGGTCAGATTGCACGCAGTTTTAATCTGCCATTTCGCGCAGGTGGCGGCCTAAATTCTTCACAAACTGTTGATGCACAAGCTGGTTATCAGACTCTGATGACGATGTTGCCAACATTTTTAGCTGGTACCAACGTAGTACTACATACTGCTGGCTGGTTAGAAGGCGGATTGGTCTCTTCATATGACAAATACGTAGTAGATGTAGAGATTTTGCAATCATTAATTGCTGAGTTCACCCCGCTTGAATTTAATGAAGCATCTTTAGCATTTGATGCACATCAAGAAGTAGGCCACGGTGGTCATTTCTTAGGTGCGGCGCACACCATGGAACGATTCCGTGATTGCTTCTATCGACCATTCTTAACTAATTCGGATAACTACGATCGCTGGGTAAGACTTGGTGCAAAAGATACCCGTGCTCGTGCAGAAGAAGTTTGGAAGAAGAAACTAGAGGAGTATCAGCAACCAGAGATGGATGCCGCTATCCTTACTGGATTAACTGATTATGTAGCGAAACGGAAATCTGAATTAGGTGAGTAATACTCTTTACATCAACGGTAAGTGGTCTTCGCCAATTGAAGGTCACACCTGGGATGTAATTAGTCCTGCTGATGGACATTTAGTTGCCACAGTCGCAGAAGCAACTGCAGGCGATGTTGAAATAGCAATTTCTGCCGCCCGAAACGCATTTGATTCCGGAGAATTTCCAAACTGGAGTTTTGAAAAGCGAGCTGCATTGGTTGCGAAAATTGCGGACCTAATGGAACGAGATTTAAAGATTCTGGCAAAACTTGAAAGTGATGATACCGGCAAGCGATTAATTGAAGCCGAATATGACATTTCAGATGTAATAGCTTGCTTTCGACATTTTGCAACCCTTGGAAAGCAACAACATGAACGCCAAGTCGATGTCGGAATTGAGCATGTGAATTCCAAAATAGTGCATGAACCAGTAGGAGTTTGCACCTTAATTGGGCCCTGGAATTACCCACTATTACAAGTTTCCTGGAAAGTCGCTCCGGCACTTGTAGCTGGTTGTACCTTCATAGTTAAACCTGCCGAACTAACTCCTTCATCTGCAATCCACTTATTTAAATTAATGGATGAAGCAGGAGTACCAGCCGGAGTTGCCAATTTAATTCTTGGCAAAGGTTCTGCAATTGGAGATTTATTAACATCAGATCCACGAATTGATTTGGTTTCCTTCACGGGCAGTTTAGGAATTGGTCAAAGAATTATGTCTCTAGCATCAAAGACCATTAAGAAAGTAGCACTTGAACTTGGTGGTAAGAATCCAAATGTCATCTTTGCAGATGCTGATTTAGATGCGGCGATAGATAATGCGGTAACAGCAGGTTTCTTACATTCAGGTCAAGTTTGTTCAGCCGGAACTAGATTAATTCTAGAGAAATCTATTCATGACCAAGTTGTTACTGAAATTGTGCGCCGAGCAAAAATGATCAAACTAGGTGGTCCGAAATCATCTGATGCCGAAACCGGGCCGCTTATTAGCGCCAACCATTTAAATAAGGTGCAAGAGTATGTAGATAAGGGAGTTGCTGAAGGCGCGCAACTTTTAGTAGGTGGCAAGAGATTAACCGAAGGAGAATATTCAAAGGGTTATTTCTTTCCTCCAACCGTGTTGGATCAATGCAAATCTGAAATGTCTTGTGTTCAAGATGAATCTTTCGGTCCAATCATCACGGTAGAAACTTTTGAAAACGAAGCCGAAGCTATTTCAATTGCAAATGACACTATCTACGGGTTAAGTGGTGCGGTCTGGACTAAAGATGAGGCGAAAGCTAAGCGCGTATCTAGAGCACTTCGCCATGGCACAGTTTGGGTAAATGATTACGGCCCATATAAACCACAGGCCGAGTGGGGTGGATTTAAAGCATCTGGTATTGGTCGTGAATTAGGCGAGCATGGCCTCTCTGAATTCCTTGAAAGTAAGCACATTTGGACTAACAATAAGCCAGGTAAATCAGGATGGTTTGCTGATCGGTAATTAGAAAAGTCCGGAGGTTAAATGTCATCTTCATCGATGATCTCAGTTAGAAATGTCTGGAAAGTTTTCGGACCAAATGCTGAGAAATTAATAGGCACCCCGGATGCTGATTTAAGTCGCACCGAACTTAGAAATAAAACTGGCAACACCATTGCAGTTCGTGATGTTTCATTCGAAGTTGCTAATGGTGAAGTTTTCGTGGTGATGGGACTTTCGGGTTCTGGAAAATCTACGTTGGTGCGCTGCATGACTCGCTTAATTGAGCCAACCCGTGGTGAATTAATTTATGACGGCGAAGATATTCTCAAAGTAGATTCAAATCGCCTCCGTGAATTGCGTCGAACTAAATTTTCTATGGTTTTTCAACATTTTGGATTACTGCCGCATCGCAAGGTAGTAGATAACATCGCTTATTCATTGGAAATTAATGGAATTTCTAAAGCAGACCGACATAAACGAGCACATGAAGTAATTGAGTTGGTTGGCCTACAAGGTTATTCGGAAGCCTATCCAGAGCAATTGTCAGGTGGTATGCAACAACGCGTAGGACTTGCTCGCGCACTTGCTGTCGATCCACAAATTATGTTTTTAGACGAACCATTTTCTGCACTAGATCCCTTGATTCGTCGCGATATGCAAAATGAAGTAATTCGTTTACATCATGACTTAGGCAAAACCATGGTCTTTATTACTCATGATTTACAAGAAGCTGCAAAAGTTGGCGATCGTATTGCAATTATGCGAGATGGCGCGCTGATTCAAGTCGGAACGCCTGAAGAATTGGTAGCAAATCCCGCAGACGAATATGTGGCCAATTTCGTGCGAGACATCGCAAAGTCACATGTGTTAACTTTGAAATATTTAGCGCGCCCGTTAGGCTCCAATGAAACCGCAGCTAATATTGAATTATCGGCTAATACGATTATTCGTGAAGCAACCCCAAAAATAATGGAAGCTCGTTTACCGATTCACGTAATTGAAAATGGACAATCAATTGGCGTTGTTTCAACAGAGGATGTTTTACGCTTAATTTCAGGTGTGGTTTGATGCATTTGAAGAAAAGCCATCTCTTGGCAATATCTATTGCAGTTTGGATATTTCTTGGAAAATTATTAAGCGGTAAAAATACGTTACAAATAGATACTTACGAAAACACTTCATTCACTTCATTCGTTGGTAAACAGGCACTAGAACTAAGAGGTAATCGCACAGAGAGCCCGGCTTTCATTTATTTTTTCAATCCAATACGCACATTTATCGATGGCTTCGTTCAAATAATTAGAAACTTAATCGCAGTACCTACAGCTGATTCAAAGATTCCAACTATTGGTTGGTTAGGCGTTGTTGGCATTGTGGCCTTTATTGTTTATGCAACGAGTCAATGGCGAGCTGCCGTACTTTCGGTAATTTTACTTTTAGGTTGTGGTGCTTTAGGAATGTGGCAATTCACGATGGATTCGATTGCCATGACCTTAGCATCAGTACTACTTTCGTTGGCTATCGGAATTCCACTAGGAATTTGGGCTGGTTTATCGGATCGAGTACTGAAATTTCTGACACCATTTTTAGATTTAGCCCAAATTTTGCCAACTTTGGTTTACATGGCCCCAATTGCATTGGTCTTCATGATTGGCGCAGCATCGGCAACCATTGCAACAATGATTTACTCGATTCCAATATCAATTCGAATTACTTCTCACGCAATCAGAACTCTTAATCAATCCCCAATTGAAGCGGCTGAATCCTCAGGTTCAACCAAGTTGCAAATCTTATTTAAAGTGCAACTTCCAATGGCAAAACAAATGATTGTCCTTGGAATTAATCAAACCGTTATGGCTGCAGTTTCATTTGTGGTAATTGCCGCTCTGATTGGTGCCCCTGGCCTGGGAAAACCAGTGGTATCAGCGCTAATAATTAGAAATGTGGGCCAAGGTTTTGTGGCAGGTTTGGCTGTGGTTTGTTTAGCAATTCTATTAGATCGAAGTACCAGTGCGGCAGCGAAGAGACAATCATCGTTTATCCCACTTTCGCCAAAAGTGATTAGAAATCGCAGAATTTTTAAATTGCTAGTTGGCTTGATGGCGATTGTTTCCGTGTATTTATCACGTACCTTGCTTTGGGCAGCTGTTTGGCCAAGTGAAATTTCAATTGCGAAGAATGTTGAAGTCTTTACGAATAATGGTACAAAGTGGATTCTAGATAATCTATATATCTTTACAGTTGGTTTTAAGGATTTAATTTCATATACAGTTCTAAATCCGCTCGAATCTTTACTTGCAGGTTCACCATGGTATGTGACGGTGGGAATTATTGTGGTCGTTGCGCTGATCATTGCAGAGAAGAAAGTTGCCTTATTGGCATTCATTCTTTCAATGCTAATCGTGATGTCAGGTCTTTGGTATGAATCCATGTTGACGCTTACCCAAACTATTGTTGGAACATTACTGACCATGATTGTTGGTTTAGGACTTGGCATTTGGACTGGCCGAAATGATCGACTAGAAAAATTCATGAGACCTTTTTTGGATGCTGGACAAACTTTGCCGGCATTCGTTTATTTGGTCCCGATGTTGGGTTTGTTTGGACCGACCAGATTTACCGCGATTGCTACAGGAATCGTTTATTCAATTCCGATAGTTGTAAAAATTGTTTGTGAAGGAATTAGAGCGGTGCCCAGCACATTAGTTGAGGCAGCCACTGCAGCTGGTTCAACAACTCGACAAATTATTACAAAAGTGCAGTTACCAGCGGCAAAAAAGACCATTCTGTTAGCCGTAAATCAAGGGCTCATATATGTGCTGGCGGTGGTCGTTATTGGTGGTTTTGTTGGGTCAGGTGGGCTTGGATACTTAGTAATAGTCGGAAATGCCAAGCCTGAATTACAAGGCAAGGGGCTGATAGCGGGCGTCTGCATCCTTCTGCTTGGCGTCATCTTCGACCGCATAATGCAATCAAGCGCTCGCCGCTCTTAGCGCTACTGAATTTCTCCTCAATTTTTCAAAAAATAAAAAAATTTGGTGATTAAACCTATTGAAAAAGGCGCTACCCCCATAGGCTACGCGTAAACATCAACTCCCTAGGAGGGTTAATGAAATCTTTTGTCGGTCGTCGCTCGATAGTTGTGACCGTTGCGCTTGCTACTGCACTTGTTTTATCTGGTTGCAGCAAGAGCGTAAATGATTCAACTAGCGCAACGGCAGGCGATTGCGGAGATTATGCAATCGCTATGCATGCATGGAATGGCTATACAGCATCAGCTCAAGTTGTTGCTGAAGTAGCTAAGAAGGAATTGGGTTGCAACATTACTCAAACAACATTGGATGAAGGTCCAACAACTTATGATGCAATGGAAGCAGGCACCATCGATGTAGTAATCGAAGACTGGGGCGGCGGACGTTGGAAAGAGTGGGTTGATCGTGGCGCAGTAGTCGAAGCAGGTCTAAATGGAAACGTTGGATTAATTGGCATGTATGTCGCTCCATGGATGGCAGAAAAATATCCAGACATTACAGATTCCAAGAATCTAAATAAGTACGCTTCGCTATTTAAGACTGCGGACTCAGGTGGAAAGGGAGCTTGGTACGAAGGTCCTCCAGGTTACACAACCATCGGTGAAAAGATGGTTTCAGCAAATAAATTGAACTTCAAAGTTATCTTTGCAGGTTCTGAAGCTGCGCTTGTAGATGGCTTCACTAAGGCTGAAGCAAATAAGACACCTTTTATTGGATATGCGTGGCAACCATGGACTCTATTTGCAAAGATTCCAAATCTTGAAAAGGGTCACGTACATTTCCCAGCTAACGATTGGTCAGATGCAGCTAAAGCATCAGGTTTGACTGATTACCCAGAAACTCCACTTGTTAAGTTAATTTCAAAGAAATTAAATGATTCAAATTCTTCATTTGCAAATTTGGTGAAGAATTTCAAGTGGACAAATGATGACCAAAACACAGTAGCTGCTGATATCGAAGGCGGAATGAAGCCGGAAGAGGCAGCACAGAAGTGGATTGACGCTCACCCAGACCAAGTTAAAGCTTGGATCGGTAAGTAACTAACTACTTATAAAACCGCCCGGCTAGATAGAATTTAGCCGGGCGGTTTTATTATGAACGGAGCTAAGCTTTGAAAACTTATGACTACATCATCGTAGGTGGTGGCTCTGCTGGCTGCGTTTTGGCAAATCGCCTAAGCGCTGACTCGAGCAAAGAAGTTTTAGTTTTAGAAGCAGGACGCCGTGATTACAAATGGGATGTTTTCATCCATATGCCTGCTGGGTTAGCTTTTCCAATTGGCAGCAAGTATTACGACTGGATGTATGAGTCAGAGCCAGAACCATTTATGAATGGCCGCAAGATTTATCATGCACGCGGTAAAGTTTTAGGTGGCTCTTCCTCTATAAATGGCATGATCTTTCAACGAGGTAATCCAATGGATTATGAACGTTGGAGTAAAGATCAAGGAATGCAAGATTGGGATTTTGCACATTGCTTGCCATATTTTAAAAAAATGGAGAATTGTTTAGCTGATCCAAGTGGTCCGTTACGTGGCGGGTCTGGTCCGCTAAAACTTGAGCGTGGTCCATCTAAAGGCCCATTATTTAAACAATTTTTTACTGCGGTACAGCAAGCCGGATTTAATCTTACTGACGATGTAAATGGATACCGCCAAGAAGGTTTTGCGCGCTTTGATCGCAATGTATATCGCGGCCGCCGTTTAAGTGCAGCTAGAGCATATTTGTATCCAGTTTTAAAACGAAAGAATCTCACCGTTAAGACACGCGCGATGGTTACTAAGATAATTTTTGAAGGCAAAACTGCGGTCGGGGTAGAAGTAATTATTAAAGGAAAATCTCAAGTAATTAGAGGCAAAGAAGTCATTCTGTCCGGCGGTTCGATTAACACACCTCAATTGCTACAACTTTCTGGTATCGGCAATGAGCATGATTTAAAGCCTTTAGGTGTAAAGATGGTGCACCACCTACCTGGCGTCGGCGCTAACCTGCAAGATCACCTGGAAGTTTATGTGCAGTACAAGTGCAAGCAGCCAGTGACTCAACAACCATCACTTAAATTCTGGAAGCGACCATGGATTGGATTCTTATGGCTCTTCTTTAGAACTGGACCAGGAGCGACTAATCATTTTGAAGCGGGTGGATTTACTCGAAGCAATAATGAAGTGGCCTATCCAAATTTGATGTATCACTTTTTACCACTTGCAATTAGATATGACGGTACTGGACCAAAAGGTGGCCATGGATATCAATTCCATATCGGTCCAATGTATTCAGATTCTCGGGGCTGGTTAAAAATTAAGAGCACCAATCCTTTTGATAAACCAGCGATGCAATTCAATTATTTATCGACAGATCAGGATCGTCGTGAATGGGTAGAGGCGATTCGCCAAGCCCGACACATCATGGAACAACCTGCACTTGAATCAATGAATGCTGGTGAAACTTCGCCTGGTCCATCTGTTTCAACAGATGAAGAGATTCTTGAATGGGTACGAAAAGATGCCGAAACAGCGCTACATCCATCATGCACCGCCAAAATGGGTACTGATGAAATGTCTGTGGTTAACCCTTCAAATATGAAAGTTCATGGAGTCGAAGGTTTACGAGTTGTAGACGCTTCGGTCTTTCCATATGTCACAAACGGCAATATTTATGCGCCCGTAATGATGGTGGCCGAACGCGCTGCAGACTTAATCATTGGCAAAGGAACCTTGCCTGCGGACAAATCCGAATTTTACGTTCATGGTAAGTAACGAAGCACCTTCAGCTATTCAAAAAGTTAAGGTCAAACGCAGCGATTCAGATACGCACTCCTCAGATAGCGTAGTTGTCGAAGAGCCACTTGAGATTCGCATCAAGAGGGGCGAGCAAGAAGAACAACTTGGAATCACTATGCGCACTCCTGGCGCAGATTTACAACTCGCCGCGGGATTCTTGTGGGGTGAAGGTTTTCTAACAAAACCAGAACAATTACTTTCGGTAAAAGTTTGTGGCGATCGATCTCTTACGCCGCGCCAACGCGCCAATGTGGTAATTGCAGAAGTTACTAAAGATGCACCGGTTTTTTCGCGCAAAATGGATCGCAGATTCACCATGAATTCAGCTTGCGGAGTTTGCGGTTCCGAAAATATCTCTGATTTACACGCACGTGGTGTCACCAAAGTAATACCTAATGATAAAAGTATTAGTGATTTGGCGAAACTAGTAGATTTGTTGAAAGGTAGACAACCAATTTTTGAAAAAACTGGTGGCTTGCATTCAGCCTTATTAGTGAATCCGGAAAATAAAGTGATCTGGGCTCGTGAAGATGTAGGCCGACATAATGCAGTAGATAAAGTTATTGGTGAAGCAATAATGAATAAGCAAATTCCTCTTTCAAATTGGACTTTAGTAGTTTCGGGAAGGGTAGGTTATGAAATCGTACAAAAAGCCATTTGTGCGGGTATTTCGGCGCTAGTTGGAGTCAGCGCAACCACTTCATTGGCCTTAGAGTTAGCTGAAGAATTTGGTTTAAAACTAATTGCTTTTGCTCGCGAAGGACGCGCAAAAGAGTATCTAGAACTTATCTAATTATCTATACTACCTAAATGAGTTCAATGATGACTTCGCATCCATTAGATCCTTTAAGTTTTTCCGAACAAGAAACCATCGTAAAAAATGCGCGAAAAGCGTGGAATTTAGAGGCACATCATTTATTTGCCATGGTTCAATTACATGAACCAAAAAAATCAGAATTAAAGAGTGGCGCTAAATTAGATCGAGAAGCTCGGATAACAATTTGGGATCGCAAAAAAGCGGTTGTAACTGAAGGCATCATCACGATTGATGGACGAGTCAAAAGTTACAAAGAAATTCCAGGCGCAAAATCACCAATCAGTGTTGTGGAATCAGCTATTGCTTTGAAAGTAGTGCGCGCAAATCCAACTGTAATTTCTGCATTAGCCAGACGCGGCATAAAAGATGTTGCAGAAGTACATATGGAGACCTGGCCAATTGGTGCTCAAATACCGAAACATTTAGATGATGGAAGAAGATTGATTTGGACGCCCATGTGGCACAAGCCAGAACCAAAAGCCAATTTTTATGCTCACCCTATTCATGGTTTACATGCGATTGTTGATTTAGATGCTGAAGAGCTTGTTCATTTAGAAGACAATGACGAAGTTCCAATTCCAAGCACTCCTGGCCCTTACCGAGCTTCACAAACCGGTGCCAATTTAAAATTAAAAGAATTAATGATTCATCAACCTGATGGTGGATCTTTTGAAGTAGAGGGCTGGCTTATCAATTGGGAGCGCTGGGCTTTTAGAGTGGGATTTGATCAGCGTGAGGGCTTGCTAATTCACGATGTGCAGTTTAACGATTCGGGAAAATGGCGAAAAATTGCACACCGTTTATCAATTTCAGAATTGGTCATACCTTATGGCGATCCAGCACAAGGTGCATATCGAAAAAATGCCTTCGATACCGGTGAATTTGGGTTGGGTAATTTCACAAATTCATTGACTTTGGGATGTGATTGTTTAGGTGAAATTAGATATTTAGATGTTGCAGTTACTGAAGGTGACGGCACAGTCCGTGAAATAAAAAATGCGATCTGTATGCATGAAGAAGATTTTGGAATACTTTGGAAACATGTTGATGAAGATGGTCACACAGAAGTACGTCGAGGCCGCAGATTTGTAGTTTCCTCAATTGTGACTGTTAACAATTATGAGTATGGCTATTTTTGGTATTTTTATCAGGATGGCTCAATAGAATTTGAAGCAAAATTAACAGGAATCGTTTTAACGTTAGCGGATACGCCAGGCAAACCGCATCCATCTGCAACACAATTAGAACCTGGACTTTGGGCTCCTTATCATCAGCACATTTTGTGTGCAAAATTGGATTTAGATATTGATGGCGAAGGAAATAGTGTTGTTGAAGTTGAATCTTTCGCACACCCGGTTGGGGAGAAGAACCCATATGGTGGGGCATATGAAACAAAAGAACTTATCTTAGAAAATGAATCTAATGCGCAGCGATTAATAGATCCAATAAAGAGTAGATTCTGGAAAATCATCAATCCAAATAAACTCAATCATGTAGGCCAGGAAGTTGGTTACAAACTAATCCCTGGGCATACCACTTATCCGCTGGCACATGAAGATTCAGTTTTGGGCAAACGTGCAGGGTTTATGTATAAACATTTATGGGTGACACCAACTGTTGATGAGGAGCGGTATCCAGCTGGTGATTTTCCTTTTCAACATGAAGGTGGCGCAGGTTTACCTGAATGGACTAAACAGAATCGCAATCTTGTGAATTCTGATATCACTCTCTGGCATGTTTTTGGCACCAATCACATTCCGCGCACTGAAGATTGGCCGGTCATGCCTGTTGAACGCACCGGATTTCATTTAAAGCCAAGTGGTTTCTTTAGACGTAGCCCTGGCATGGATGTTGCGCCTTCAGAGCCGGTTGATCCAAACTGTCATTAATCGCTCTGGTTGCTAATGACGCAACCAGAGCATTGCCTTCCTATGGGTGAGTGTAATTAACATTCTGCTATGTCA
>CAYYFI010000026.1:0-14075 GCA_964471265.1 uncultured Actinomycetes bacterium
ATGGACCCTATTTTTAACAACTCGTTTATCAGGATTCTTCAGAAAGAGTAGATCACTTTCACCAGATGGATTCTCCACGACGACCTCTTCATCATTCGAAATCGTAATCGACCAACCTAGTGCTTCACTCCAGAATTTTGCGGGAACTGCCGGTTTCTCACAGTCAAAGGTAATGCATTGAATTTTGAGCATACATTATTTTACTTACGGAATAGAATTTGGAAATGGTAACGACGGGGAATTTCAATAGCGCAGAGCTCTTAGAGCATGAGCTGAGCACCACATTAATCTCGCTAAACAATGAAGATGCGCTAGCCATAGGGAAACTTGCCACCGAAATTGGAATTTCTAGAAACTTACCTATTGCGATACAAGTTCAAATAGGCGAATGGATTGTATATAAAGCAGCGCTACCGGGATCAAAGTCTGAAAATGATGGCTGGATAAAGCGAAAAGCAAATGTGGTTATGTTGAAGCAACATTCGACTATGTATGAACGGGTTTTGGCTGAAGAAACCGGTCGGGATTGGCATTTAGATAATGGAGTAGAAGATGCCACACATGCCATACATGGTGGTGGATTTCCTTTAAGTACAAATGAAGGTTTTAAAGGAATTTTGTTGATTAGCGGTTTACCACAGGTAGAAGATCACTTACTTGCAGTAGAAATTTTGAAAACTTATCTATCCAAATAGGCTAAAGCAGCCCCAATCAATCCCGCATCTTTATTTAGCGAACTTTTTCTTAAATCAACCAGTCCGATAAATTTTGCGAATTGTGCATGTTCTTGGACTTTATTTTTCAACTCGTCCCAGTAGATTTCACCAGATTGAATAACGCCTCCACCTACTACCACAGCATTAATATCTAATATACAAAGGACATTCACGATAGCTTGTGCGAGAGCATCAGCTCCACGACTAATACTCTTTATTGCTAAATCATTTCCAGATTTAGCCGATGTAGATAGCGCTTCAAAGGAATTTGTATCGCTTTGCCAACCTAAGGTTTTAGCATAATTAACCATTTGTGGTCCACTTGCATAAAGTTCGGCACAACCAGTTCGGCCGCAGACGCAAATTTCGGATTCAAAAGAAATTGTGTGGTGACCAAAATATCCTGCATTGCCAGTTGATCCTGTAAATAGTTTTCCATTAAGAATTAAACCGCCACCAATTCCTGTTGAGACCACCATTCCCAACATATTCATTAAGCCTTGGCCTGCACCAACTTTATGTTCTGCATGTGCAAGAGCAATTGCATCCCCATGCAATACCACTTCATTCGGCTCAATATTAAGTAATTTACTAAAACCGGAAATTATCGGAAATTCCCGCCAAGCGGGGATATTTACCGGGCTAATAGCACCAAGATCTTGGTGAATGGGTCCAGCTGAACCTATCCCGATACCTTTAATAATCACGTGATTTCTAGAAATTAATTTGATAACCACATCGGAGATTTCGTTCCATATATCGGTGCGATTACCTGTAAGCACATCAACTCTTTCAATGATTTTGAGGTCATCATTTATCAGCGCGATTGCCGCTTTAGTGGCACCGATGTCTACTGCTAATACTGAGCTATTCATTTATTCACTTTGGACGAATTATCGCAGTGCCTTTTTCGTGATTTAAGAAAGTCAATTCATGTTTTGGAAGTGCAGCCGCGAAATCTTCTGCGAGTTGTCGTTCTCCTGGTCTATCTGCATCATCAAGAATGACAATTACATTTGAAGCAAGCTTTGGTAAAAGCACTTCTAAAGCAGGGTGTCTTCCATTTTTATCATCGCCACCTGGCGGACCATCAATTACAAGCAATTCGATTTTCTTCAAATCTTTGAAAGAATTTGGGTCATACCAGCCATTGCTTTTTTTAAATGGAGCTAGTTTGGAGTATCTAACTTCTGCACTTTTAACTCCGTGTGCTTTTAAAAGATTACGAGTTTGCATTGCGTACTCTTCAGAGCCATCAAAACTCACTATTTTTTTGGCACCTGCTTTACCAATCACCACAGTGGAAACTCCCGAACCTAGTTCCACTACCAACTTTGGTTTAATGGTTTTCACGATATGAGCTAATGTTAAAAGCAAATCAGGCGAACCTGCCCAGCCACGTGTGGATGGTAGTGGTGCAGTGAAATTGATTAATGAATTTAATTGAACAAAAGCTTCAATTTGACGGTAGTCATTTTTTGAAGAGTTTCGATGTTGTTCTGTGAGTTTTTGAATTCCACTTGCAAGTCTTTCCGTTTGTTTACCAACTTTTTTATGCAAAGCACGCATAGATCGAATTAAGTAAATAAGTGCAAGCAAAGTGGCTGCAAAGAGTGCTAGAAATAGGAAATCCATAGTCTTAGAGTATCCCCGTGGCTCATAATCCAGATAGAGAATCCTTCTTTCCAAAAATTGAAAAGAAGCATGGCCAACCCATGAAATATTGGTTTCAAGTTATGAAAGATCTGGAAGGCCTGAAATATCCCGAACAAGTTGCCTTTTTAAAAGAGGAACATGGCTTTAGTCAGGCGCATGCAAATGCCCTGGTCATGTATAGCCGCGGCTCAAAATCATCTAAACGGTTTGATAATTTGGCGGAATTCTTAAAAAATGAGGACCCAATTAAGCAAAAGACTATTAAGAAGATTATCAAAGTAATCAGAGATAAATATCCCAAGAGTGAATTAGTAATAGCTTGGAATAAGCCTATGATCAAATTTAATGATAAATATGTTTTTGGAGTAGCGACTGCGAAAAATCATATTTTAATTGCTCCTTTTGATGCGGACACAATTGATGCCATGCGACCAAAACTAAAAGATTACAAAGTCAATAAAAAAACTATTGAAGTGCCATCGGATTGGGAAGTGGATGAAAAATTATTGTTAGCAATCGTTAAGAAAAGCATTGAGAACGTGCAGTAGTTATATGACTCAACATGCACATTTGCAAAAGAAAACATTAAGAACTTTAACAACTGCTCAAATTGGTGCAGGAGTTGGAACGGCAGGCACAGTTGCGGCAGGTTCGTTATTGGTTGCATCCATAACTGGGTCTGAAGAGCTAGCTGGCTTAGCCCAAACTTTCTCTGTGCTGGGCGCGGCTGCGATGGCGCTACCTCTGGCTAGATTGACATTGCGAGGCGGCAGACGATTGGCACTTTCAGTTGGTTATGCAGCGGGAGTTTTAGGTTCGTTCTTTGCAATATTCGGTGGTGTAAATTCAAATATATATTTTATGCTCGCAGGTTCTTTCTTAGTTGGCTCAGCAAGTGCTTCCGCATTTCAAGCAAGATTTGCTGCAATAGATTTAGTTGAAGAGGCGCATAGAGCTAAACAGTTGTCTTACGTAGTTTGGGGATCAACCGTAGGTGCTGTAACTGGACCAAATTTAATGGCTCCTGCGGGAAATTTAGCAGAGCATTTTGGTTTGCCAAGATTAACCGGTCCATACATGATTTCGGCAACGACTTTAACTTTTGCATCACTATTAATTTTCTTATTTTTAAAGCCAGATCCTTATTTAACTGCACTTGGCGAAGGCAAAAGTTATGCCGCAGGAAAGAAGCATATTAAAGAAGCGCTTTCAGATATTTGGCATAAACCATTGGCGTTATTTGCAATACTTTCGATTGCGATTGGCCATTTAGTTATGGTCTCAGTCATGGTGATGACTCCTGTGCATATGGCACATGTAGATGTCTCATTAAAAATCATTGGACTTGTTATAAGCGTTCACGTAATTGGTATGTATGCATTTTCGCCAGTGGTTGGTGGAATTAGTGATCGCATCGGAAAAGTTCGAACAATTCAGGTTGGATTAATTATTTTGCTGGCATCAAGTTTGGTATCAGGAACCGCGGCAGCTGATGATGTTCCCCGACTTGGCATCGGATTATTTTTATTGGGACTGGGTTGGTCTTTTACTTTAATTGCAGGTTCAGCTCTGTTGAGTTCCTCAGTTGATCCAACTTTAAAAACTTCTTCACAAGGCGCTAGTGATTTAGTAATGAATCTGGCTGGAGCAGGCGGCGGAGCAGTTGCTGGCGTAATTATTAGCGCATTAACTTATGGATGGCTTTGTGCTTTTGCGGTGGTGCCAGTGGTGTTTTTGGCAATCTGGTCAACCACGTTCAAATCGCTCAAAACTCCATAAATCCAGATCGTCTAAATTTATTACGTCCATTTTATTTACGGCCATGATGTCCGCAATTTGAGCTCTATGTTCGGTTGCGTGATGAACAAATTGCGCGATTACTGAAGTTGATAGATATGAAACAGTCTCACCATATCTAACAAAAGTAAGCATCTCTTCTGGCATCTCTAAAAACATTTGAATTTTTTGATCATTTAATTCTGCTTTTTTAGCCAACTCGGACATACCGTTAGAAGTCAGTGGAAATTCAATTTCTTCTGGAGCTTTCGCTTTTTCTAATCTGGATATCAATCTACCTTGTGCAATCACAATGTGATTTGCAATCTTTCCAACGCTCCATTCCGGATTCCATGCCGAAAATGAAAGCACCTCTTCCGGAAGAGTAGATAGTTGTGTAAAAAGTCGGTTATTCGCCCAAGTCATATGGCGAAAAAGCCTAGATAGCGTTACATCACTCACTGCAGAAGTGTATTGGTCAGGTCAAGAGTGGATATCATTAGCGAAGCAAAATTCCATAAGCGAAAGTAGGCGCCAATTGCAAGCAAAAGTTGAGGATCAACTAAAAGTTTTGCGCCTTGCCGAATTGGATTTGCAAAAGAGTTCGTTAGAGCAAAAAGCTAAAACGCTCCCAGAAGCAATAACTCACAAAGAACTCACTATTGAATTTGAAACTGTTCGAGACTTAAGAATTGCTGCCGAAACTGAATTGAGTGATTTGAGCGGCGAAATAAACAGAGCTGAAAGTGATGTCGAACAGGTTGTTAAACGTATAGAAAAAGACGAGCAACGCCTAAATGCTGGGCAAGGAACTCCCAAAGAACTCGAACAGATGCAACACGAACTTATTTCGCTAAATGCGCGTAGATCCGAGCTTGAGGAAATTGAATTAGAAGTTATGTTGCGTGCAGATGGAATTAAGGATCGAATCAAAGAACTAACTAGCAAAGAAGCAGAATTGGCGATCAAAGTTTCAGAAGCGTTGATTGCCAAAGATGCAGCTTTGACGGCGATTAATACTGAAATGCAAAAAACTTTGGCAGCTAGAGCTGAACTCTTTCCACAATTAGAGAAGGCTTTAGCAGATTTATATGAAAAAGTTGGTGCAGCAAAATTACAGAATGGCCAATGTTTGGGTTGTAATCTAAAGATTAATGCGGGAGACATGGCAAAACTAAATGCTTTACTAGCAGAAGAAGTTGCTCGATGTGAAGAGTGTCGAAGAATTTTGGTACGACTATGACTCGTATTTTCCAAGTAACTGCAGATGGAGGATCACGGGGTAATCCAGGTCCAGCTGCATACGGTGCAACCGTCTCAGAAAATGGAAAAGTAATTGCGGAACTTTTTGAGTTTATTGGTACTGCCACAAATAATGTCGCGGAATACAGCGGCTTAATTGCAGCACTGCATTTTGTAAATAAGCTAGATCCAAGCGCTGAGATTGAAGTTGCTATGGATTCAAAATTAGTTGTAGAACAGATGTCAGGAAAGTGGCAGATTAAAAATGAAGGAATGCGCGCCTTAGCAAAGACCGCAATCCAAGCGCATGATGCAAAATTAGTTAAGTATCGCTGGATTCCTCGCGAAGAGAATGCTCATGCGGACCGATTAGCAAATAAAGCTCTGGATGAAAGAGTAGATGGTTATAAACCAGTAGTTCCAGTTAACAGACTAACTGCCAGATTACGCGAACCAGAAGTGCCGACCTTTGTTTACATGGTTAGACATGGTGAAACAATCCTTACTCCTGACCGAAAATTCTCTGGCGTCGGAAACCTAAATCCACCATTAACAGAAGAAGGTAGAGCACAAGCAGCAAAAGTGGCTACGGAAATTGCAAAAATCAAACCAGATGTTTTGATTGCGTCTCCGTTACAACGTACCAAAGATACCGCCGAAGAAATTTCAAAAGTAACGGGATTACAACCAATTTATGATGAAGCTTGGTACGAATGTAGTTTTGGTGATTGGGATGGTTTAAGTATCGATGAGGTAATGGAAAAATGGCCTGAAGAATACATTTCCTGGATTTCATCAAGTGCATTCACTCCGCCAGGAGGTGAGTCGTATGATGATTTGGCAGCGCGTATTGAACCGGCTTTTGATGCGCTTGCTGAGAAATACCCAGGGCAAAAAGTTGTGGTGGTAACTCATAATGGAGTTATTAAACAATTGGCTAGTATCGTTTTAGAAGGTAATCCAAATTCGCTGTTTCACATTGATGTAAGTCCATGCTCAATTTCATCATTTTCTATTTGGCCAAGTGATGGACTTCGGGCGGTTCGATCTATAAACGAAAGAGGGCACTTTAGATGATTTCCAGTTCAGAATGGGCATACACAATTGCGGCATTAGCAATTTTTGCAACTATAGATTTAATTGCAGCAATTGCTCGAAGAAATAAAAAAACCACCACTTTGGAAGCCGCTATTTGGACAGTGGTCTACGTTAGTGCAGCTATTTGTTTTGGGTTCTTTTTGCCTACCTGGGGAAATGAGCAGATGCAAAAAGAATTTTTTGCAGGCTGGCTAACAGAGTATGCGCTATCTGTCGATAATATTTTCGTATTTATCCTTATTTTAACTAAGCTAAAAATTGAAAAAGAGAAACAACACTTAGTACTTTTAATTGGCATTCTATTGGCCATAGTGTTGCGTGCAGCCATGATTTCAGCGGGTGTGACTTTGATTGAGAAATTTGGCTGGATCTTCTTTCTCTTTGGCGCATTTCTTGTTTATACAGCTTGGACACTGGCGTTCGAATCAGAGGAAGATGAGTGGCACGAAGGAAGAATTCTCTTATTCTTGAGAAGTAAAGGTTTAAAGAATTTCACTATTGCGCTCTTCGCACTTGGTGTCACAGATTTGTTATTTGCCTTTGATTCGATTCCGGCGATTTTTGGTTTGACGCAAGATCCATATGTAGTTATCACTGCAAATATCTTTGCGCTTATGGGTCTGCGACAACTTTATTTCTTACTAGAAGAGCTACTTGAAAAATTAATTTACTTATCAAAGGGTCTCTCGGTAGTTTTAGGTTTTATTGGCGTAAAGCTATTTTTTGAAGGATTTCATCAGGTTGGTGTTGATGAAATTGCAGGGATACATGTCCCAGTAATTTCAATTGAAGCAAGTCTTTTGACAATTATTAGCATTCTGTTTGTGACTGCTATAACGAGTTTGGCCGCTGCTCGCAAACAAGTGAACAAGTGAGAGCAAAGCCGTTCAATATAACTTTTTCGCAACATTTACACGCCTGATTCTGAAGATACTTATCTTGTCGCGAAGGCGCTGCGGCAGGTAAACTCGCGTTCCCTCGAACCTCACACGAAGTTCGCATCGCTCTGACCACGTGGCAGAGCGAAAACTAGTACTTATAAGTAAGGAATAACTAAATGAAGGTTAAGTCACTTAACGTGCGTTTTGCAGCAATTTTCGCTGCATCAGCGCTCGTAATTGGTGTACCTGTTGTTACTGCAAATGCGGCTTCAACAACTTACACCGACTGCTATCTATTCGCTGCCGGCGAACCAGATTTCATTGATCCAGCGCTTACATCAACACTTGTTGGTGCAAACGTTGCAACAATGTTATTTGATGGTCTTACAGATACAGATGCAAACGGAAAGCTTGTTCCTGCAGCTGCATCAAAGTGGAAGTCTCCAGATAAAGGCAAGACTTGGGTATTTACAATCAAGAAGGGCCAAAAGTTCTCAAACGGTGAAGCAGTTCTTCCTTCTTCATTCGTAAATGGCTGGAAGCGTTCAATGGATTCAAAGCTTGCTTCAGAAGTTTCATACCATGGTGACTTCATCGAAGGCATGAATAAATATTCAACTGGTAAGGGCGCATGGCCATCATCTTCAGTTGTTGCTGATGATGCGGCAATGACTCTGACAGTTGTAATGGAGAACCCAACCGCAGATTGGCCATCAATCGCGGGTCACTCAGTATTCTCACCAATCCCAACTTCAATGGTTGGTGCTTCAGCTAAGGTTGAAGAAGATGGAACCAAGTTAGTTGGAAATGGTCCATACAAGCTAAAGGAAGCAATCTCAAAGCGTGCTGGTGGACAAGTTGTACTTGTTCCAAATACCAACTACGGTGGAAATGCTCCTAAGCTTTCACAAATTACTTTCAAGATTTCATCTGACACCAATGCTGCATACAATGCATTTGCATCTGGTCAGTGTGATGCAGGACCAATTCCTGCAGGTCGCTACAAGGAATTACTTGATAAGTGGGGAACAAAGGGTCTTAAGAGCACACTTGGTACTGACTACTGGGGCTTCAATTGGGAAGATCCTGTAGTAGGTGGCGCTAAGAACAAGTTCCTACGTTCAGCAATTGCAAAGGCAATTGATAAGAAGCAGATCTCTGATGTTATTTATCAGGGTATTCGTAAGCCAGCTTCAGGTTTATTGCCACCAGGACTTCCTGGTTACAAGGCAAACCAAGCGCTAACAGTTACTCGCGACCTACAAGGTGCGATTTCTGATTACAAGCGTTGGCAGAACCTTGGCAATGCGCCACTGACTACACCGATCCGCCTTTCATACAATGATGGCGCAGGTTGGGACAAAGTCGCTTCAATTATCGTTGCAAATCTAAAGGAAGTTGGAATTCCAGCAAAGCTTGATCCATTCCCTGCAGATGGAACTTACTTCTCAAAGATGCGTAAGGGCCAAGGACAGATCATCCGTGCTGGTTGGTTTGCTGATTATCCAATCGCGGATAACTTCTTGTATCCATTACTTCACTCTGCATCAATTGATGGAGATAACTTAGAGCGTTACAACAGTCCATCATTCGATGCATTGGTAAATAGCGCTCGCTCAAGTACAAATGCATCATTCTCACAGGCGCAATACCAGCGTGCTGAAGCATTTGCATTGCGTAACGATGTTGTAATCGTTCCTACTGTGAACCGTGGTATCGCAGTTGTACTTCAGCCAACAACAGCAACCTTCCCAATCACACCGCTTGGCATGGTTGTTTATGACGAAGTAACAAAGAGCTAATAACTCTCAAGTCTTAAGGGGCTCGCAATTAAAATGTGAGCCCCTTAAGCATTTTTTAAGATATTTAGTCAATATTTAACTAATTAAGAAAGATTGGATAAGATTCCGCGCGATGTTTTCATATGCCATAAAGCGACTTCTCCAAACTTTGGTTGTGGTTTGGGCAGCCACCACATTGATGTTTGCACTTTTCTTTATTATCCCCGGAGATCCAATCTCCTTAAAAAGTGGCGAAAAGGCATTACCGCAATCAATCATCGATAACATCAACGCCAAGTATGGTTTAGATAAACCTGCCTATGTTCAGTATTTTAGATTTTGGAACAACCTCTTTCATGGCGATTTAGGTTATTCATATAAGAATGACAAATCTGTCAATCAAATACTTTCAGACGGATTCCAAACAAGTGCCCGATTGCTTTTCTGGGGTGCGTTATTTCAATTGATAATCGCACTTACAGTGGGCTTAGTTTCGGCAATTAAACGTGGTTCGCTTGGCGACAAAATTGGCACTGTATTTACAGTCGGTATCCAAGGAATTCCTGTTTTCGTTTCCGGACTTTTGGCGCAATATTTATTCGGAGTTTTGCCATTCCAACTTCATATTAATTGGGCGAATATTTACAAACCATGGCCCGCGGAATGGGTTTTTGGAGTAATACCTACAACTGGGTGGCAAGGAATTATTTTGCCCGCAATGGTCGTAGCGGTAGTAGATGCAGCTTTTATTGCACGCATGCTTCGTTCTTCTCTATTGGAAGTTTTGCGTGCAGATTACATTAGGACCGCATTTGCCAAAGGGCTTTCACCGAGAAGAGTTTGGTTTCATCATGCACTTCGCAATGCACTAATACCGGTGATTACTGTTTATGGAACTTCATTGATTGGTATTTTTGGAGTGGCAGTCCAGACCGAGAAAGTATTCTCATTGCCAGGCATGGGTTCAACAATTGCCGATTCAGCTTTAGGTCAAGATTCACCAGTAGTTCTCGGGTTAGCAATTGTGGTTATTGCTTTCGGTGCAATTGTAAATTTAATTGTGGATTTGAGTTATGCGCTAATTGATCCAAGAATCAAGATTGATGCAAAGGCGGTGCATTAATGTCTGAGAATTCAAATATTGAAGAAAGCGTTCCGGTCTCACTTTCCTATTGGCAAGATGTTAGAAAACGTTTCTTCGCAAATAAGCTTTCTATCGTAGGTTTAGGCATATTAACGTTTTTGATTTTGGCAGGAATTTTCGGACCAATCATCTCTAAATTCAAACCAGATGAACTCTCGAGCGATATTTTGGTAACACCTGGAACTAATGGCCACTGGTTGGGTACAGATGATTTAGGTCGCGATATTTTCGAACGTGCAACAAATGGAATTCGCCTTTCTATGACAGTGGCAATCGTGGTGACCATAATTTCGGTTTTAGTTGGTGTAACACTTGGTGGACTTGCAGGTTATTTTGGTGGCTGGGTAGATACTTTAATTAGCCGCTTTATTGATACCTGGCAGGTTATTCCATTCGTATTAATTGGCTTTGCGATTAT
This sequence comes from uncultured Actinomycetes bacterium, assembly GCA_964471265.1. Classification (GTDB taxonomy): domain Bacteria; phylum Actinomycetota; class Actinomycetes; order Nanopelagicales; family Nanopelagicaceae; genus ZLKRG08. The sequence goes on from CAYYFI010000026.1 coordinate 10,713, forward strand.
CACCGTATTTGGCTCATCATTTTGGGTAATTGTGGCCGCCTTGGTCTTAACAGGTTGGTATTCAACGACCCGTTTATTTCGTGCATCAGTGATGCAGGTAAAGTCTTTAGAGTACGTGGAAGCTGCCCGCGCAACTGGTGCTACAACCAAGCGCATCATCTTGCGCCACATTGGTCCTAATGCAATTCCACCAATCATCGTAGTTTTGGCATTTTCAGTGGCCGGCGCAATTCTCTCCGAATCTATTTATGCATTTCTTGGAGTGGGATTTCGCGAACCAACCCCATCACTTGGTGTGATGATCTCAAGTTCTAGAAATTATTTAACCGACAAACCATTTGTCTTCTTCATTCCAGGATCAATTTTGGTGGCCTTAACACTTTCCATTGTTTTAATCGGTGATGGTTTACGTGATGCTCTTGATCCAAAGTTACGAGGCAGCAAATGACCAAGCCACTTCTTGAGATTCAAGATCTGTATGTGCACTTCAATACTTCAGATGGAGTAGTACAGGCAATTAATGGAGCATCTCTAGCCTTAAATGCAGGAGAGATTGTCGGTTTAGTAGGGGAATCTGGTTCAGGTAAATCAGTAACCGCAATGAGCGTGCTTGGATTAGTGCCACAACCTCCAGCTTTCTATCCAAATGGAAAGATTCTTTGGAAAGGCACCGATCTTTTAACCACTCCGGATCGCGAATTACGCGAAATTCGCGGTGGTGAAATTTCGATGATCTTCCAAGATCCAATGACTTCGCTAAATCCGGTTTACACAATTGGTCATCAGATTGCGGAGATGATTCGAGTTCATGACCGAATCTCTCCAAAGCAAGCCAAAGAACGCACCATCGAAATGCTTGATTTAGTTGGAGTTCCTAATCCTCATCAACGTGTAGATGATTATCCTCATCAATTTTCAGGCGGAATGAGACAACGTGCAATGATTGCGATGGCGCTTTCTTGCAAACCAGAGCTTTTAATTGCTGACGAACCAACTACTGCTCTTGATGTAACCATTCAGGCGCAAGTTTTAGAAATTCTAGAAAAATCTGCGCGCGAATTAAACACTGCCGTACTTTTAATTACCCATGATCTAGGCGTCGTCGCTGGATTATGTGATCGTGTTGCGGTTATGTACGGCGGTCGAATAGTTGAAGAGGCACCAGTTGATGATCTATTTGAAAAGCCATTGATGCCATATACCTGGGGTTTGATGAAATCAATTCCTCAGATGGATCAATTATCAGGTCAGCCGCTATACACAATTCCTGGTGCACCACCTGTTATGTCACGTCCACCAAAAGGTTGCGCATTTGCACCACGTTGCGAATTTGCGAAGCCTGCATGTTCAGAATCGGTTCCAGAACTAATTGAGTTTAAAGAAAATCGTATGGTGCGCTGCCACCGAGTCACTGAAAAAGATTTCGTAAAGGCCCTTTCATGACAAATAATTTATTGACGGTTAAGAATCTGGAGAAAAAGTTTCCGGTTCAACGTGGTCTCTTAAAGCGCACTGTGGGATACATCCATGCAGTTGATGGTGTTTCTTTTGAAATTGCCCAAGGTGAAACTCTTGGTCTAGTTGGTGAATCAGGTTGCGGAAAATCCACAACTGCGCGCGTTATTTTGCGCTTACTTCAATCAACTGGCGGTGAAGTTACTTTCAACGGCAAATCAATCAGTGAATTATCTGATGACGAAATGCGAGAACTTCGTAAAGATATCCAGATTGTTTTCCAAGATCCGTACGCTTCTTTAAATCCACGCATGACCGTGCGTCAAATTGTTGCGGAACCATTAATTGTCCACGGTATGGCTACTGATGACAGTGATCCAAGAGTCGATGAAATGTTAGAACTTTGCGGTCTTTCCAGAGAATTTGGCAATCGTTACCCACATGAATTCTCTGGCGGACAGCGTCAAAGAGTTGGCATTGCTCGAGCACTGGTAACTAATCCAAAGTTAGTGGTTCTTGATGAACCAGTATCAGCACTTGATGTTTCAGTTCAGGCACAAATTCTTAATTTGCTGGATGATTTGCGTAAGCGATTTGGTTTTAGTTATCTTTTCGTGGCACATGATCTATCTGTAGTTTCACATATCTCTAATCGTGTAGCTGTTATGTACTTGGGTAAAATAGTTGAAATCGGAACTAGAGAAGAGATTTTTAATAATCCAAAGCATCCATACACAAAAGCACTTATTTCTGCTGTTCCACTTGCTAATCCAAAGCAAGAACGCGTTCGCAAAAACTCTCGAATAGTTTTAACTGGCGATGTGCCAAGCCCAGCCAATCCACCATCAGGTTGCCGATTCCGCACCCGTTGTTGGAAAGCTCAAGAAATTTGCACCTCTACTGAACCACTCTTAATTACAAAAGGTAAAAGTTCGGCAGCGTGTCACTTTCCAGAGTAATTTAAAATAAATTACTTTTTCGTGGCATTAATTGCGGCACGAATAATTGGAGTTGCTTCATCCCAAGATTGAATAAATGCCGCCCCTAATTGAATCCATACACCGTGAATCAACAGATTGACACGCCAAGCAGGCATACCATCTGCGGAAGTAGCGCCATCAGGTAAACGATAAGCATCCATCTCATCGATATTTGGAATTTCTACTCGAACCATTCCATCTTTTTCCCATTGTGCTACACGAGATTTCCAAAGATTATTCTTATCTAATGCCCAAATAACTGTGCCACCAACTTCGGCATTTTGATCACCGTAACTGCAAGCTCTACCACCAGCATTTATAGCTTCGTATAGATCAGTTCCTGCAGCTGGCTTCCATTCAGTTGGAATATATTGTGAAGGCGGAATGACCAATGCAAAAGCAGCATTCACATCAGGTAATTCACAAGAAGCAGGAATGACTCTTTCGTTTATTGTTGCTGAGCTCGATGGCGAAGGATTGACTTCAGGTTTGGCGGAACCGCATGCGCTTAACAAGAGCAAAGTCACGACAATTATCATGCGCGATTTCATACTTCATATTATGAGGCATTAAACTAATTCATGAGTCGTCCGGATCACCGCGTTGTAGTAATACACCGAGGAAAGTCCGGACTCCAAAGAGCAAAGCGGTGGGTAATTCCCACCCGGAGCAATCCGCGAGCACAGTGCAACAGAGAGCAAACCGCCAGGTAAAACTGGTAAGGGTGAAACGGTGGTGTAAGAGACCACCAGTACACACAGCAATGTGTGTAGCTAGGTAAACCTCGCTTGGAGCAAGACCATGTAGTTAACGTTTGAGAGCTGCTCGCTCGAGTTAACGGGTAGGTTGCTTGAGTTTGTTAGTAATAACAAACCTAGATGGATGGTGATCCCAAACTCCTTAACGGGAGAGGACAGAATCCGGCTTA
>CAYYFI010000027.1:0-8535 GCA_964471265.1 uncultured Actinomycetes bacterium
TAGGCTAGGAAGCGTGATGCAGAGTATTGCTGCTCGGTTCAGTGCTGAGGGACGTAGTGAAGTTGGACTTCATCGCAGTGGAAATGAAGATTCTGCATTAATAAATGGAGTTTTAATCGCAGTTGCCGACGGTATGGGTGGACATGCAGGTGGAGAAGTCGCATCAAAAGTTGCAATTACAACGCTCGCGCAAATTCTTCCATTATTAAATAACAATGACATGGATCCAGAATCACTGGAAGATTTTCTGCTAAATGCACTACTTGATGTAGACCATGAAATTCGGATTACCGCAGAAGCAGATGATCGTTTATCTGGGATGGGTACTACGCTAACTGCAATTGCGCTTTATCGTAATCAAGCATATGTATTACATGCCGGAGATTCACGTGCGTATAGATTGCGTGGTAAAGATTTTACTCAATTAACTAAAGATCATTCCGTCGTTCAAGAATTGTTAGATGCCGGAACCATAACTGAGGCCGAAGCAGCAGTACATCCACAACGTTCCGTTTTAACAAATGTCTTTATGGGGCTTGGAAATATCACTCCTTTATTAATTCAGTATGAAATAAAAGCGGGCGATAAATTCTTATTATGTAGTGATGGTTTAAGTAATGTTATTAGCAATCAAGAGTTAGCCGAAATAATCTCTCAGCCTGATGCACTCTCTAAATTAATTTCACTTACCTACGAACGTGGTGCTCCTGATAATGTCACTGTGGTTTTGGCAGAAGCGGGGGCCGGAGATTCCGCAACTGAATTTTTTGGGGCTGCTAAATGACTATTTTTGGCGAGCGTTATGAGATTGGTGCACTAATTGGTGCAGGTGGCATGTCAGATGTATTTATCGCAAAAGATACTCGTTTAAATCGGGAAGTTGCCATAAAAGTGCTGCGCAGCGATTTAAACAGGGAGCAGAACTTTGTCATAAGATTCCGCAAAGAAGCGCTAGCAGCTGCTGGATTAAGTCATCCTGGGATTGTTGCAGTTTATGACAGTGGTGAAAATCCTGCACCATACATTGTCATGGAGTTATTACAGGGTAAAACGCTGCGTGAATTAATAACTGGGCCAGTAGATCCAAAGACTGCGATTCAAATTACAGAGGGTATTTTGCAAGCACTTGCTTATTCGCATGCAAATGGCATTGTGCATCGAGATATCAAACCTGGAAATATCATGATTACAGATCAAGGCGATGTAAAGGTAATGGATTTTGGAATTGCACGCGCACTTGATGATGTCAGTGCAACCATGACGGCAACTTGGAATGTAGTTGGCACCGCACAATATTTATCACCAGAACAAGCAAGTGGCGAAATTGCAGATGCTCGTAGCGATCTTTACTCAGTTGGTGTTGTACTTTATGAAATGTTAACTGGACGACCACCGTTTATTGGTGATACTCCTGTATCAATTGCGTTACAGCATGTCTCTAGTGAAATAATTCCGCCAAGCAAAATTAATGCTGCGCTTGATCAACAATTTGATCACTTTTTATCGGTAGTGATGGCAAAAGACCCTGCAAATCGATACCAAGATGCAAATGCCATGCTGGGAGATTTACATCGAATTAAAACTGGCCAAACCATCACCACCGAAATAGTTCGCACTAAGCGAAAGAAAAATCGCACTTGGCAATTTGTCGCTGGTTTTTTAGCGACATTATTAATTGCAGGTGGCGTATTTACTATTGGTAACCGCACCACAGTTTCAGGAATGTTGGTGCCAAATGTAGTTGGATTAACGGAGAGTGATGCTGCTGCCCAATTAAGTGCTTTTAAAGTGGTGGTAAATCGTGCGCATGATTCAAAGACACCTATTGATCGAGTTGCTTCACAAAGTCCACTCGCAACCGTTCGCGCTGCTAAAGGAAGCGTAGTAACTATCACCATTAGTGATGGGCCTGGTGATGCCATTGTCCCGATGGATTTAATTGGTATGACTTTGACTGATGCACGCACTGCTCTTGCGGCGGTTGGTTTAACGATTGCCACCATTGATGCCGTGCCAAGCGATAAAGCAATCGGCACAGTAATTTCAGTTGATCCTATTGGCGGTTCCACACTCACCGCTGGAAACGGTGTCACATTACAAATTGCTAATGGAAATGTAGCGGTACCGAACTTGGTTGGCCAAACTGATATTCAAGCTCGCACCACCTTGACTCAAGCCGGCTTTTTAATTCGTGAGATTTACTCTTACGATGCCAACCAACCAATTGGTGTGGTTTTAGCACAAGCGCCAACTCCAGATACTCAATTACAAATTGGTTCGCAAGTTACTGTAACAATTAATAGACAGAATTAATTTTTAACAACTGGCGATAAGCCAATCGCTTTTTCTTTGGCAAATTTATCGCCACATTGAGTTAACCAATTGGCTAACATCGCATGTCCATGTTCTGTTAACACTGACTCTGGATGAAATTGCACGCCTTCAATTGGTAGAGTTTTATGACGAAGTCCCATAACAATCTCTGATTCAGTTTTGCCAGTCACTTCTAATACTTCAGGAACGCTTTCTTTTTCAACTGCTAATGAGTGATATCTAGTTGCTGTAAATGGCGAAGGGAGCTCTGCAAATACACCACTTTGATTATGATGAATTTGAGAAGTTTTTCCATGTAATAACTCCGGAGCGCGAGAGACCACACCACCAAAAACAGTTGCAATCGCTTGATGACCTAAACAGACTCCAAATAAAGGTATTTTCTGATCTGCACAATAGCGAATCATCTCCATTGAAACCCCGGCCTCTTCTGGAGTACCTGGTCCTGGTGAGATCAAAACACCATCAAAATTATCGGCATCACTTGGAACCACTTCGTCGTTGCGCTTCACAACACACTCTGCACCAAGCTGGCCCAAGTATTGGACAAGGTTAAATACAAAGGAATCGTAGTTATCGACGACCAGAATTCGCATGGCCAAAGTATTCCGCTAAACTTGCGCACATGCCAAAGTCGAAACTTCGTAAAAAGGTCCAAGAATCTCGCGCTTATAAGTCGGAACATCCAGCTGAAGAAGCCTTTGAAGGACCAATCGAATCACCTAAATGGCTAGCGCCAACGATGGTGGCAGGTTTCTTAATCGGCCTTTTCTGGATCGTGATTTTTTACGTAACTCAGACCGCTTATCCAATTCCAAATATCGGTGCTTGGAATATGTTGATTGGTTTCGGATTTATCGGAATCGGTTTTGGTTTAGCTACGCGCTGGCGATAGCAAAACAGAAGCCACAAGTAATCCAGTAATAAATCCGCCCAAATGGGCGCGCCAATCTATTCCTGGAAAAATAAAACCGATGGCAAAGTTAATTCCGACAATCACATAAGTTGATTTAGTCTCAAGCCCAAATCTCTTACTGATTACAATCATAGCGCCAAATAATCCAAAGATTGCTCCAGATGCACCAACTGAGATGATGTTACTTGGACCAAAGTAAATTGAAGCAATGCTTGCACCTATTTGAGAAATCAGAAATATCGCCAGAAATTTATTCTGTCCAATCGCGCTCTCTAAAGTATTGCCCAGAATTAGAAGTGCATACATATTGAAAAATAAATGGGCTAAGCCCCCGTGCGTCAACGCAACTGTTATTAATCGCCAATACTCACCATTGTCTAAAACTAAATACCGATTTAAGTAAAGATACGGTTCTAAACCTGGCACTAGTAAACATGCCAGGTAAAAACCACTAATTACCGTAATTAATAATTTAGTTGCTTGGCGCATTTAGCGTTGGTTAAGCAATGGTTACTGAGTTGATTGTTACTGCATCAACAGGGCGATCTTGCGCGCCAGTTTTGGTAGTTGCAATCTTGTCTACAACGCCTTGGCTGGCCGCATCCTTAACTTCACCAAAGATGGTGTGCTTGCGATTTAGCCATTCGGTTGGAGCTACGGTAATAAAAAATTGCGAACCATTTGTACCCGGTCCAGCATTAGCCATCGCTAATAAATAGGGACGATCAAAGGTAAGTTCTGGATGAAATTCATCTTTAAATTTATATCCAGGGCCACCAAATCCCTGACCAAGTGGGTCGCCACCTTGAATCATGAAACCCGCAATTACACGGTGAAAAACAGTGCCGTCATAAAGTTTCTCATTGCTCTTTGCGCCAGTGCGCGGATCGGTCCATTCTTTTTCACCAGTTGCTAAACCAACAAAGTTAGAAACTGTTTCAGGTGCATGATTTGGAAATAATTCAATGACGATATCGCCATGATTTGTGTGAAGGGTTGCTTGTGTCATAACGAGAATTATCCCTTTTTAAAGAGTTTTGGCCAAATGCTAACTGGCACCAAGCGCGCAAGTTTCATGGTAATCGCCATTGGAGTTGGAAAGACAATCTCAGCGCGTTCTTTTTGAATTCCTTTTACGATTATTTTGGCTGCGCGTTCAGCACTGATAATAAATGGCATTGGAAAAGTATTTACATCGGTCATTGGTGTTTTAACAAAACCTGGTGAGACCGTGATGATTTTGACATTACTTTTTACTAAATCAGTTCTTAAAGATTCCAGAAAATTAATCTGTGCTGCTTTGCTCGGACCATATCCACTAGAACCCGGCATTCCTCGGTATCCAGCTACTGATGAAACTCCCATAAATGTACCGTGATTTGCTTTGATCATTTTTGGCAAGATCGCAGCAGCACATCGTGCCAAACCAACAGTATTTGTATTGTTATGTTCTTTGAAGATTGCTAAATCAAAGTTCTGTGCTGACATGCGTTGCCAAAAACCTGCCATTACTAAAACTAAATCGTAATCACCATATGTTGCTTCATATTTTGCCGCAGCTTCATTAACTGATTGATCACTTGAGATATCAATCCGAATCTCACCTTGGCTACGTGAAGATCTAATTACTTGCCAACCTGCGTTTTGCAATTCATCAGCAACTGCAGCACCAATCCCGGTAGAAGCGCCAATAATCCAAGCTTTTCGGCTCATTTCTTTACAAAACCTAACTGCCAAACATCTAAATGGCCTGAACGAAACCCAGCTTCGGAGTATGCCAAGTAATACTGCCACATTCTTTCAAACTCTTCATCAAAACCAAGTGCACGCACCTTTGCCTGATTTTCCATAAATTTATCGCGCCAAATCCGGAGCGTTTCGGCATAGCCCATTCGGATAGAGCGGCTATCAACTAGTTTTAAATCCTTATTTGTGTACTGAGCTATCACATCGCGGGAAGGAATAATTCCGCCTGGGAAGATGTATTTATGAATCCAGGTGTAAGCGTGCTTGGATGCCATTAAACGATCATGCGGCATAGTGATTGCTTGCAAACCAAATCTGCCACTTGGTTTCAAATGATTAATGATTGCTTCAAAATAGGTAGGCCAATATTTTTCGCCCACCGCTTCAATCATTTCTACACTAACCACTGCATCATATTGACCTTCTAAATCACGATAATCTCGTAATTCCACATTAATTAAATTGCTTAAGCCAGCTTTTGCAATTCGCGCATCTGCTAGCGCTTTCTGTTCTTTAGAAAGAGTAATCGTGTGCACTTTTGCGCCACGATACGCCGCTTGCATTGCTAATTGTCCCCATCCGGTGCCAATTTCAAGTATCTGCATCCCTGGCTTAACCCCAGCAAAATCTAAAATTCCTTCTATTTTTCTGATCTGCGCTTTAGCTAAATTTTCATAAGTTGGTTTATCTTCACCAAAATTCGCAGCGGAATAAGTAAGTGTTTCGTCTAAAAAGAGTGCAAACAATTCATTTGACAGATCGTAATGGCGGGAAATATTTGATTTAGATCCTTCTAAATGATTCTCTTCATGTTTAGGTTGAAATGGTTCAAAGAATTTTCTAAATTTTCGCATCCAACCTGGCACAATATGTAATAACTTCTCTGCGTAAGGCGTGAGAACTTGGGCTAAATCAGGTTCCGCTACCCAGTCTTTTGCCATAAAAGATTCGCCCAAGCCTATTTTTAGATCATTACCTAACCTATTGAAAAAGTTCTCGTTTAATATCCGTAGCGTTGGAAGATTAGCTTTATCAGGGCCCAACTCTTTTCCGTTAGGAAGTACTACGCGCACATCTACATGCGGAGCGACTCGTTTTAATAATAACTTGGTGACTTCGGCACGAATTTTCATAACATGCCACTTTGTTTTGGGTGGTTTGGTCTTGGAATAACTGGAAGTCTGCGAATCCATAACCAAATTCCATGCGCGCGAATACGAACCATCGCCTGCAAGGTTGCAAAAGGCGTACGCAAATACGCAGTTACCCGATTCTTAATGCTTGCCTCCATAAGCTCTCCGGTGAAGCTGGCGCTAAAAACTTGAGCGCTATTTTGATACAAATTTACCGATAGGACAATGTGTTTTTCATCAAAAAATGTCCGAGTTTTGTACTCCCCTTCAATAGTAAAGAATGGTGAAACATAAAATTCTTTATCAACAACAGCATTGCCTTTCTCATCTGGATGCAATAAATGCGCATGTCTCTCTCCGTAAGTATTGTGAATTTCCAAAATTGCCCATCGAGTACTGCCATCTGATTTTATGCACCAATAAACTGAGAGTGGATTAAATACATATCCATTTGTTCTGGAGCTCGCGATTGCATATAACTTATCGGTGGCATCGATAGTTTCACCTCTACTCATCACAAAATTTTCCACTGCAGATAACATGCTCCGAGCCTGGCCACCAAAATGATCTTTTGGTAATAATTTTCTTTGTGGTTCTCTTAAATCTACAAACCACATGTAATTTGTAAACTTCAATCCATGTTTTAATGGTTTACGTCTTTGATGTAATACCAATCCTTTTACCAATTTCACCATGTGGCACCGAATTTTCTTGCTGCCGCAACGCCGGATCTCGCTCCATCTTCATGGAAACCCCAACCTAAATGTGCGCCGGCAAATGCTAATCGAGGCCCACCTGCGTTACGTAAAAATTCTGCAGCTTTTAAAGCATCAACCGTAAACACCGGATGCTCATACTCCATTTTTGCAATAATTTTTTCATTAGTAACATTGCCATTAAGCGTAACAAGATAATCTTTATCACCCGGTAAATTCATTAATAGATTCATCCAATAGCTAACTAATACCTGGTTGGAGTTCTCGTTGCAGTTTGCCATTGCATAATTCCAGGAGGCTCTAGCTTTTATGGGCGTTGGTAAAAATGAAGCATCTGTATGTAAAACAGTCTTATTTTTCGAGTATGAAATAGCGGCCAGGTTCTCACGCTCTATTTGATCCGCATCTACCAATATTTCTAAAGCGCTATTTGCATGGGTTGCAATAATTACATAGTCAAATCTCTCATCATTAACTTCTACATAATCAGTAAATCTCTTAACGCTATTAACTTTGGCTAACCTTTTATCAGGTATTAGTTCTAAAATCGCATCCACATAAGTTTTTGAACCGCCTACAACGGTTTTCCAAATAGGAGAATTCCCAAGTTCTAACATGCCGTGATGATTCAAAAATTCAAAAAGGTGTTTGGCGGGGTACTCTAAAGAATCTCCATCGCCAGAAGACCAGACACAGGAGACCACTGGAATTGCATAATGTTTTACAAAGTAATTACTAAATTTCTGTTCCGCTAAAAATTCACCCCAGGTGAGCAGATTGTTTTCCGGTTTTACTAATAACTTCCTAGCCGCTTTATAAAATCTGGGAACTTCAATTAACATCATTAAAAATCTTGGGTCGAGTAATTTAATTGGTTTAGCCAAAATTCCTTTTGCGCCACGTCCTCCTACATATTGCAAACCGCAACCTTTGCAATCAATACTCATCGTCATTTCAGTTTTTTGAGTTGGGATACCTAACTCTTTAAATATTCTTAATAAATTTGGATAAGTGCGTTCGTTGTGGACAATAAATCCAGAATCTATTCCCAAGCCATCGACATTATGTGTGTGCGCATGACCGCCATATCGATTATCTGATTCAAACAAGGTGACTTGATGAATCCCTTTTAAGAGATAAGCCGCGGTTAAACCAGACACTCCAGAGCCCACAATGGCTATCTTGCTCATTGCATATGCTCCTTTGCGACCAGGAAAGACAATTTACAGGCCTTTTGCTACCTTACTTGCTATGAGTGAAATTGTTTTAAAGGTGTCATTGGATTCAACCAAAAGCAGTGCAGATCTCTTCCGTTATTTTGCAGATTTCACTTCTACAAATGAATGGGATCCAAATACGGTAAAAACAACACGAATTAACGGTGATGGCGGTTTGGGCACCACCTATTCCAATACCTCGAAATTCAATGGTAAAGAGAGCTCTTTGGTTTATGAAGTTATTGAATACAAGCCAAATGAATTAATCCGTTTACGGGGGGAAAACAAGAATATTGTGGCGGTAGATACCATGAGTATTTCTGATAACGGCACCTCCAGAATCTTTACGTACGAAGCACGTTTTAAATTAAAAGGTTTAGGTAATTTAGTTGCACCATTTCTTAAAAAAGCATTTAACAAATTGGCTGAAGATGCCAAAGTGGGATTAAGAAAGGTTCTTTGATGAGCGAATA
>CAYYFI010000027.1:8635-14020 GCA_964471265.1 uncultured Actinomycetes bacterium
CAAACTGCTGCTGCAATCCGTGTTTACAGCAGCAGTATTGACTGCACTTGTCGCGTTAATTTAACGCTAACTTTGGAGTAATCAGAACACGTTTAGATTTTTTTATGGTTCGATTGGTAATCAACTTGCCTAAATGATTCCAGCGACGATGATTTTCAATAGTTATCTCATCGGTATGGGTAGAACTTTTAAGCTTGTACGAAACTACAGTTTTCTGAATTTTACTTAACATTTTCTTCTACCTTTCTGAAACTTGCCACGATTGAGATGGTGATAATTGAAGTTATAACAGCTAATGAGACCCAGGTTGGAATCTTGAAAAGTGCATGGCTGACAATCATTTTTACGCCTACCCAGACCAAAATTATTGATAGTCCCTCTTTTAGATATCTGAATTTGTCCATTAGATCTGCGATCAAGAAATACATCGAACGCAAACCAAGAATTGCTAAGGCATTGCTTGCAAATACGATAAATGGCTCTTCAGTTACTGCAAAGATGGCCGGTATCGAATCTACGGCGAAGACTAAATCCATGAACTCCACCATCACTAACACTAGGAACAGTGGAGTGAAGTAACGAACGCCATTGATTCGTTTGGTAAAACTCTCATCTTCGATACTGTCAGTCAAGCGCAACTTTTTACGTAACCACTGATAAAACTTGGAATTTTCTAAGTTGAAATGTTCATTGCGCTGCTTAAACATTTTAATTCCGGTGTAAACCAAGAATGCTCCAAATATATAAAGGATCCAAGCAAACTCTTTAATAAGTGCGCTGCCACCAATAATCATCACTGAACGCATTGCGAGCGCTCCGACTACTCCTAAAAATAGAACTCGATGTTGGTAGCGTTTTGGTACCGCAAATGCTGCAAAGAGCAGTCCCCAAACAAATACGTTGTCAATCGCAAGTGACTTTTCAATTACATAACCACTTAGATATTGCAGCCCATATTCAGAACCATATTGCGACCAAATAATTGCCCCGACACCTAATCCGCATGCGACCCAGATAGAAGACCAAATTGCGGCTTCTTTAAATTTAATTTCGCTATGTGATCGATGTAAAAAAAGATCTAATATCAACATGGCAAATACAAAGCCAAGTAATACAGACCAAGTAGTTAGTGTTACGTTCAATTTAATCTCCTCGTGTAGTTACTACACAAGGTCTCCGCCGTCTTTCGACCTGAACACCGGTTGCTATTGGCAACGTACTGACGATGTTTCAGCAGTTGGGGTACTCCCCTTGATTGGCAGTATTTTGAGGCAAAGTTGCCCTAAAGGTCAAAACGGCGGGAATTAGCGGTGCGCCATGGCTGTTTTGAGTCACATAAGGCACAGATTCAGGGAGAATTCTTTTTACAAGAAAGCGGGTAACGAAATGGCTTCAAAGGTTCCTTTAACAATCTCAAGTGAAAAGCAAGCTGGTTTGCGTCGCTACAACGTAATCGCAGGAACTTTCCATGCGGTGCAGGCGGCTGCCATTTTGCTGCTTTCAAATGGTTTCTCGCTGCCAATACATATTAATTATTTACAAGGTCCGCCAATCCCAGGCACCACTTTTGAACAAGTACCGCTCTTTGATTTTCCTATGGCAGTTGGCGTTGCACTATTTTCGATCTTAAGCGCAATTGCGCATTTTTATGTTAGTGGTCCTGGTTTTAATAATTACATTGAAGGATTGCGAAATAAACGAAATTATTATCGCTGGATTGAATATGCGCTCTCTTCTACATTAATGATAATTTTGATTTCACTTCTTAACGCAGTTTGGGATATCGTTGCAATAATTGCCATTGCTGGAGTAAACATTTCGATGATTCTCTTTGGTTGGTTGCAAGAGAAGTATGAGGAACCTGGAACTGGTTCACTTTTACCATTTTGGTTTGGGTGCATCGCTGGCATCATTCCTTGGATTGCAATGTTTTGGTTATTAGTTTCTCCAGGCAGCACTCAAAATGCACCTGGTTTCGTTTATGGAATTGTATTCTCGTTGTTTGCGCTCTTTAATAGTTTTGCATTAGTTCAGTGGTTGCAATACAAACAAGTTGGCAAATGGGCCGATTATTTGGCTGGCGAAAAGACCTACATAACCCTCTCTTTTGTTGCTAAATCATTACTTGCCTGGCAAATTTTCGTCGGCACTTTAATGTCTTAATTATGAAACGAGTTCTAGTAACTGGCGCAACTGGGTATGTCGGGGGACGTTTAGTTCGTGCTTTATTAGAGCAGAATTATCAAGTTCGAGTATTGGTTAGAGATCCTAAAAAAGTAAAACAATACGCGTGGGCCAATTCAGTTGAAGTAGTAGTTGGAAATGCCACTGATTTTGCCTCCACTTTTGAGGCGTTAAAAAACATTGATATTGCTTTCTATTTTCTCCATTCCATCAATAGCTCAACTAAATTTGATGAAATCGAACGCGAAATGGCCAAAACTTTTGGCAAAGCAGCAGCAGATGCAGATGTAAAACAAATAGTTTATTTAGGTGGTATCGCAAATGATGATAAAAGAAGTCGCCACTTGCAATCGCGCGCTGATACTGGAATTGAATTAGCCAAATTCGGTGTACCAGTTCTAGAGCTTCGTGCAGGAATAATTATTGGTTCTGGCTCAGCTTCTTTTGAAATGTTAAGACATTTAACGCACCGCTTACCAATCATGACCACTCCCAAATGGGTTAAGAATCGAACTCAACCAATTGCAATCCGAGATGTGCTCTATTACTTAATTAAAACCGTAGAACTTTCAAAACCAATTGCTGGTGTCTACGACATTGGTGGACCTGATGTAGTTACCTACGAAGGAATGATGCAAACCTTTGCCAAAGTCGCAGGGCTTCGCAAAAGATTAGTTATAAAAGTTCCGGTGCTTACGCCATCATTATCAAGTTTGTGGATTGGATTAGTTACCCCGGTACCAACTACTTTAGCGCGACCACTCGTGGAATCTTTAATAAGTGAAGTGGTAGTTGATCAAAAAAAATCTGTAGAAAAAATAATTCCCAAACCCACCGATGGACTTACCAATGTAACTAGCGCCGTCGAATTGGCACTAGAAAAAGCCGCAATTAATAATGTTGAGACGCGTTGGTCTGATGCCACTGCGCCAACTGCACCTTGGCAGAAAGCACAAGGAGATCCTTCTTGGTCAGGAGCAGCTGAATTTCAAGATGTCAGAATTAGAAATACCAAATATCCCATAAACGTTTGGAATTGCATCGAGCGAATTGGTGGCGAAACCGGTTGGTATGGATCAGATTGGCTCTGGTTTATACGAGGTTTGATCGATCGATTCTTTGGTGGCGTTGGTTTACGACGTGGGCGTAGGGATCCTTATAAGTTGCGCGTCGGAGATAGCGTGGACTTCTGGCGTGTAGAAGAGTGTATTGAAGGGAAAAAACTACGTTTATATGCCGAAATGATTCTACCGGGTAAAGCTTGGTTGGAATTTAATTTAGAAGATTTAGGTACTGAAACAAAAATTACTCAGACTGCTATTTTCCAACCTAGAGGGTTGGGTGGCCAACTTTATTGGAGAATAATCGCACCATTTCATTTATTTATATTCCCAACTATGTTGCGTAATATCTGTAAGAGTGCAGAGAGAGAAGCTAGTGTTTGAATCGCAGTTAAAGAAATTCCCTAAGGCGCAACAAAAAGCACTTTTAGATACCTTGAAAGCGGCTGAGAAATTATTTCCCAAGGCCACGCGCACTATTGCATGGGGAATGCCAACTTTAAAAATTGGGGAAGATAATCTCTGCCATGTAATGGGTTTTAAAAATCACAACAGTTTATTTCCATCTTCTGGTTCTATCGCGGCACAATTAAAGAAAGATTTGGCAAGTTACCAGGTTTCTAAAGGAACAATTCAATTTGATCTGGAGAAACCGTTTCCAAAACCTTTATTAAAGAAAATTCTTTTAGCTAGGTTGGCACAAATAAATTCTTCATACCCAAAGAAAAATGGGCTATTTATTGAGTATTACAAAAATGGCGGAATAAAAGCTAAAGGTAAATATAAAGGCGCAAAAATGCATGGAAAATGGGATTTCTTCCGAATGGATGGAAGTTTGATGCGTTCTGGGTCTTTTACTAATGGAAAACAGAGTGGTTTATGGACTACCTTTGATGCCAAGGGTAAAAAGATTAAAGAGAGTAAATTTTAATGGGTCGTTTTTTAGCGCTGATGGGTTCTGGTGAAAATAGCCCTATTATGGTTACTCCCCACCAAAAAATAATTAAAGCAACTGGAAAAGATCTAAATCCTATAAATTTAAGTACTCCTTATGGGTTTCAAGAAAATAAAGATGAATTAAGCGCAAAGATCGAAAAGTATTTTGAAGTTAATGTGGGTACTAAAATCAAAACTATCGAAAATCTGCCGTCCGATATTGAGAATTCCAACTGGGTTTTTGCCGGCCCTGGTAGCCCTACTTACAATCTAAAACTTTGGAAGAGTTCTGGCGCGGACAAATCACTTTCAGAATTATTAAATCGAGGATCTTTAGTATTAGCTTCGGCGGCTGCCATGTCTATTGGCACAAAAGTTATGCCAGTTTATGAGATGTATAAAGTTGGCGAAGATCCTTATTGGTTAGATGGTTTAAATATTCTAGAAACCGCTACAGGAATTAAAGCAGCAGTAATTGCGCATTACAACAATGCACAAGGCGGTACTCATGACACTCGCTATTGCTTCGCGGGTCAAAAACGAATGACTATTTTGGAATCGCAACTTGAAAGCGGTATCGCGATTCTTGGAATTGATGAACACACTGGCATTGCTTTTGATTTAGAGACAAAAAGTGCCGAAGTTTTTGGTAAAGGTGTAATTACCTTTAAAACCAACGCTACAGTCAAAACATATGAAAATAAGGCAGTAGTTCCTCTATCTGAATTTTTAATTTAAAAATGAAACTTTTAAAATATTTAATTCCGCTCTCATTGATTTCACTCTTTTATAACTCCATAATCTTGTTTTCGGTTACTTTAAATTTAGATTGGGTACGCACTCGCGCCGCTGGTGGCCAATATGAAAGTTTTCCAATCTCGCTCCGATTTATCTATTTGATCATGACTATTTTTATGATCTTTTTAAGTCTTTTGCTTTGGAATCATCGGCAAGCCGCGATGGATCCAAATGGGCCAAGAACTGCACGCATTATTGGTTACACATTTTTTATAAGTACTTTCTTTCAATTAGCTTCACGTTCAGCGGATGAAAGATGGAATGCGATTCCGGCAGTAATTTTGGCAATTACTTTTATTTTGCTTTCACGCAGAGAAAAATCCCGCTAGCAATAAAGCTAACGGGATTTAAGTGGAGACTAGGGGAATCGAACCCCTAACCCCCTGCTTGCAAAGCAGGTGCTCTA
>CAYYFI010000028.1:0-14016 GCA_964471265.1 uncultured Actinomycetes bacterium
ATAAAGTTTTAAAGCGAGAGATAAAACGAGATCTAATTAGGTTGAAGAAGAAGTAATTCGCTTTGGTGGGTTGTGTAGGACTCGAACCTACGACCCAGTGATTAAGAGTCACTTGCTCTACCAACTGAGCTAACAACCCAAAGTCTGAACGGGTCAGACCCTATCAATTATGGTCAAGAGCGCAAAATCTATTGGCAATCATCAAGGAAGTGGCGTCAGACAATTAATATCTAAGCATGAGAAATCGGAGCATTTGGGCGATCGCAATGGTCGCGATTTTAAGTTTTCCAAATGCAAATGCTGCAAATTCAACCGCAGAAAATCTTTTAGATTCACTTCCGGTCAAAGGTCGTGCACCAAAGACGGGATACACCAGAGCGCAATTTGGCCAAACTTGGGCAGATGTCAATCGAAATGGTTGCGATACCAGAAATGACATCTTAAAAAGAGATTTAACGGACGTGGTTTTTCGTGAAGGCACTCGCAATTGTGTCGTGGAAAGTGGCACTTTAATTGATCCTTATTCAGGCACCATGATTAATTTTGTTAAGGGCGAAAAAAGCAGCATGGAAGTACAAATTGACCATGTGGTTGCATTGAGTAATGCCTGGCAGACCGGTGCTTTTAAATTGAGTCTGGAGCGTCGAACTGAATTCGCAAATGATCCAGAGAATTTACTAGCGGTGCAAGGAAGATTAAATTCCCAAAAAGGTGATGGTGATGCCGCGACCTGGTTGCCGCCATTGAAGAAATATCGCTGCACTTATGTTTCAAAACAAATTTCAATTAAAGCAAAATATAACTTGTGGGTGACTACGCCTGAAAAGGCCGCAATGAAAAATATTTTGGCTAAGTGTTAGCTTAAGCTTTGTAACGATCGAAAGAACTTTGAATTTCGCGCTCTGCTTCAACGCGACCAACCCAAGTAGCGCCTTCTACAGATTTACCTGGTTCTAGATCTTTATAAACTTCGAAGAAATGTTGAATTTCTAAGCGATCGTATTCAGAAATATGGTGAATATCGCGAAGATGTTCTTTGCGAACATCGCCGGCAGGCACGCAAAGTAGTTTGTCGTCACCGCCGGCTTCATCAGTCATGCGAAACATACCGATTACTCGGCATGAGACTACGCAGCCAGGAAAGGTTGGTTCATCTAACATAACGAGCGCATCAATTGGATCGCCATCTAAACCCAAGGTATTTTCCACAAATCCGTAATCCCATGGATAACGTGTTGAAGTAAATAGCATGCGGTCTAATCGAATCTTGCCGCTAGATTTATCTAATTCATATTTATTGCGAGAACCTGCAGGAATTTCGATTAAAACATCGAAAGTCATTTCATTCATCGCAATCTCCATTGATTGGTAAAAAACTTGGGGTGAATGACGGGGCTTGAACCCGCGACATTCCGGACCACAACCGGATGCTCTACCAGCTGAGCTACATCCACCATGTCTTCAATAGTCTTCATAGGTCGTATTTCGGACTAGCGAAGTTTATCAGCCCTCGGAAGTAGTTGCCTCCCCTTTAATTGACTCGTTAAATTCCGAGGCAATCTGCTTAATATCAGAGCTTTGTGGTCCAGGCTGATCCACGAAAACTGTCTTTCGATAAAAAGTTAACTCTGCAATCGAATCCTTGATATCGCCAAGCGCGCGGTGGTTACCGGTCTTAGCTGGGGCATTGAAATAAACCTTGGGATACCAGCGACGCGTTAATTCTTTAATCGAAGAGACATCAATGGTTCGGTAATGCAAATATTCGGATAACTTAGGCATATCTCGTGTGATAAAAATTCGGTCAACGTAAACAGAATTTCCTGCAAGTGGTGATTTACCGGGTTGTACACCTGCTGCCTCTAGATAATTCATGATTAGCACTTCAGCATCTGATACCGAAATTCCATTTGGGATTTCATTGATTAACCCAGAATCGGTATGCATCTTGGTGACAAAATCGTTCATGCCAGAGATTTGTTCGGGCGTGGCTTTGATAACTACATCCACGCCTTCACCGATGATGTTTAGCTCGGAGTCAGTTACGAGTACAGCAATTTCGACCAAGACATCGGAGTTGGCGTCTAGGCCAGTCATCTCACAATCCACCCAAACTAAGTGCGGATAGCTATTTCCATTTGTCATACAGGGGTAAACCCTAAACCATGTCCCTATTCCAATATTCGGGGAATTCATGTCTCGTTCACCTGCTGTTAACCGTTTGTCCGCTCAAAATGGGAGCTAAGGACGCAGAATTCGCGTCATGGCGATTATGGAAAGTCCGAAAATAAGTGCGCCTAAGCCACGAGAAATCTCAACTAAACCTCGCCGATCAGATCAAATTTTTCGAACAGTTGTAACAATCGGTGGAATGGCTTCCTTAGTCATCCTCGGCCTGATTGCACTTTTCCTCTCCATAAAAGGTATTCACATTCTGAATGAAGAGCGATTAGGTTTCATAACTAAATCAAATTGGGAAGTTATTACTGATGCAGATGGCAATATTGCTCAGAAGAATTTTGGTATTGCCGCCATGCTGGTGGGAACTTTCATCTGCGCCATAATTGCCGTTGTAGTTGGTGTTCCAATCGCAGTCTTAAGTGCCATCTATTTAACATTTTATGCAGGTGGAAAAATAAAGAACTTTTTAATATCACTAATTGATTTAATGGCAGCATTTCCATCATTACTTTTTGGATTTTGGGGTTTCTTTGTTTTCATGAATTCAGCTCAATACTGGGCTAAATTATTAAATAAATATTTGGATTTTATTCCAATCTTTAAGGTACCAGCCCCAATATTTGAAAGATCTCCATTTATTGCTGGTCTAGTTCTGGCTATCATGATTATTCCGATTGTCACTTCAATTTCAAGAGAAGTATTTTCTCAAACGCCTCTGGATCGCATTCAAGCTGCGTACGCTTTAGGTGCATCAAAATTTGCGATGATTAAAGCAGTAGTAATTCCATATGGACGTGGTGGCGTTATTGGTGGCGCGATGCTGGGTTTAGGTAGAGCAATGGGCGAAACTGTTGCGGTGTACACCGTATTAAACGTGGTGTACCAAATAAATTGGCAAGTACTTTTCGGTGCAGGCGGAAATGTGGCATCCTTAATTTTGCTCAAATTTGGAGAAGCTGGGCCGTATGAAGTTGATGCACTTATGGCTGCGGGCTTAATTCTATTTATTCTGACACTGCTAGTTAATGCGGTAGCAGATCTACTTGTTTCAAGATTTGGTGGCAAAGGCAAATGACAACAAATCTCACACCGGTTCCGCAAAAACCTTGGCAAACTTCAACTAAGGATAAGCGTAATTCTGTTTTACTTTTAATTCTTTCAGTAACAATTGCTACCTTGCTTGTAAAGTTATGGGTTTTTAGCGGAAAGTTGGGTTTTGCAGTCGCATTCTTTTTGACAAGTCAATTTGTATTTGTGTCTCACAGTTATTTAAAAGCCGGCAAGCCTGCGGCAAAAGATACTTTTTTAAAGGGTTTTGCCTTGATGGGAATTACTTTAACTTTAATTCCCATCATAAGTATTGTCTCAACTGTGGTCATTAAAGGTTACAAAGGATTGCATAAAACGCTTTTATTTAAAGATATGGCGCTTGCTTCAGTTAATGATCCAATCGCAAGCGGTGGATTACTACATGCATTAGTTGGAACCATGATTATGGTGTTTGGCGCTTTGATAATCAGTTTTCCAATTGGCGTATTAACTGCACTATATTTAACAGAAATAAAAGGTAGATTTGCAAAACCAATTAAATTTTTAGTCCAAGCAATGAGTGGAGTACCGTCCATTGTGGCTGGTTTATTTATTCTTTCAAGTCTCGTATACCCAGTTACAAAACAACTTTCTGGCCTAATGGGTTCTTTCGCGCTTTCCATTTTAATGATTCCAACCATTTCCCGTACTGCAGAAGAGATGCTCTTATTGATTCCAAATGACCTCCGAGAGGCAGGAGTTGCATTGGGTTCTACCCAATGGAAAACAGTTTCTTCAGTCGTTTTACCAGCAGCAAAGAGTGGATTAGTAACTGCGATTATTCTAGGAGTAGCCAGAATTATTGGTGAAACTGCACCTTTGTTATTGGTTTCAGGTGGAGGAGATGCCTTAAATCTAAATCCATATTCAGGAGCTATGGGCTCACTTCCTTACTATATTTGGAAAGCATTCTTGACCGGAGGAACTGACGAAGCCTTTGCCAGGGCTTGGGGTGGCATGTTGGTGCTCTTAATTTTTATCTTTATATTATTTGGACTTGCCAGATTCTTGAGTAGAAGTAAGGCTAGATAAAAAAATGAGCAACGTTGAAATTAATCAAACCATAACAATGGAGAAGAAAATGCAAGGATCAAATGCACTGGCAGATATTGCAATGAAACGAGCTGCTAATAGCCATAAAAGCAATGCGATTGCATCTGATATGGAAGCAATTGGAATACATGCTTGGTTTGGAACCAAACATGTACTCTCAGATGTAAATCTGACGTTTCCTTCCGGATCTGTTACCGCTTTGATTGGACCTTCAGGTTGCGGAAAATCAACATTTATACGAACCTTAAATCGTATGCACGAATTCATTCCTACTGCGGCGTTAGCTGGACAAGTGATGCTTGATGGTGCTGACATTTATGAACCTGGAACTGATGTCACGAAAATTAGACTTAAAGTTGGAATGGTTTTTCAGAAGCCAAATCCATTCCCATCTATGACCATTGGCGAAAATGTGCTTTCTGGTTTGAAATTAGCCCAAATAAAGAAGAGCAACACTGATGAATTGCTTGAATCTTGTTTAATCCGCGCTGGCTTATGGAATGAAGTTAAAGATAGATTAAATGAATATGGTGGCGCGTTATCTGGAGGTCAGCAACAGAGATTATGCATAGCACGTGCATTAGCTGTAGAGCCCGAAGTGCTGTTGATGGATGAACCTTGTTCAGCGCTTGATCCAGGCTCAACTTTACGAATTGAAGATACGATCTCAGAGCTATCTGAAACTATGACTATTGTGATTGTGACTCACAATATGCAACAGGCGGCGAGAGTTTCTGATTACACCGCTTTTTTTCTATCCGATGGTGGACCTGGCGTGATGGTTGAAACTGGAGAAACGGGCAAAATTTTCTCCGCTCCAGTCGATAAGCGCACCGAAGATTACGTAACTGGCCGATTTGGGTAAGCGTAACCTTAAAATTCACCTAGTTAGCGAACGTTGTTAACCTTCAGTTAGGTGTCATTTACCTTGAAAATATAACTTTCCTCTGTGCTCACTAAAGACACATTATGAAAGGTAAGAAATGAAATTTTCTTCAAAAGTTAAAGCTGTTGGTCTTGCGGCCGTTTTGGTTTTGTCTGTTGCGCAACCAGCACATGCTGTTGATCTAACAGGTTCAGGTGCATCTTTCGTTGATCCTCTATTACAGGCTTGCAAAGCCGGATACGCTAAAGCAACTGGAAATTCATACGTATATACATCAACTGGTTCTGGTACCGGTAAGAAAAATTCAGATGCGCAAATTGGTGATTTCTGGTTCTCAGATTCAGCCCACACTGCAGCAACAAAACGCTCAACAGTTTTCCATGCTCCAATCATTGCAGCTCCAATTGCGGTACTAGTGAACTTGCCGGCCAAGAAAGATATTTATCTTTCAGCTGAGACTGTTGCAAAGATTTTCTCTGGAGATATCACAAAATGGAATGATCCTGCCATTCAAGCTGATAACAATCGCTCAGTAACTACAACTATTTATAAAAAAGATGCTGTTGGCAATGTTTTGAAAGATAAGTCTGGTAATCCTGTAGTATTAACAACTCGAACCAAGAATACTTATTACACTCTTCCAAATCAGAACATCAAAGTTATTTTCCGTGCAGATGGATCAGGTACCACGAATAACTTCACACGTTGGTTAAACGGAGTTGCTCCGACAATTTGGACCAAGCCAGCTAACGATGCGTTTACCACCGCGTTTCCTGGAAATATCAATGCAACTTCAAATATCGGACGTATAGTCGGTGCAAATGCTTCACAAGGTATTGCAACTCTTGCTAAGAAAACTCCATACTCGATCACTTACGCAGAAAAGAACTGGGGAGATGCATACGGCCTACGTACCGCATATGTAAGCAATGCCTCAGGTCAGTTTGTGTTCCCTGATTCAGCTGCGGTTTCAGCATTCCTTGGTGAAGCTAAGCAAGATGTAAATGGAATTGTTACTTACGATTATGCAACCAAGGTTCCTGGCGCATACACATTAGGTATCGTTTCTTATATGTTGGTTGAAACCAAGTATGCTTCAAAGGAAAAGGGTGCTGCAGTTAAGGCTCTTGCCGAGTACATCTTGTCACCAGCATGTTCTGGAGATAACCCAAAACTTGGCTATGTAGTTGTAGCTGGAACATTCCTTGAGAAGGCAAAAGCTCAAATCGCAAAGATGAATCAATAGTCATCTTTTAACACTTTTAACACTTCTAAAAAATGAGGGTTGAAAACCCGGCGCCAACATGGTGCCGGGTTTTTCATTTGCGCGCCTAGCAGGAATCGAACCTGCGACGCCGGGCTTAGAAGTCCCGCGCTCTATCCGACTGAGCTATAGGCGCAAATGTGATTTCTTCAATGCGAATTCTACTGACTATATAGATTAAGGTTTCCACTTATGGCTGAGTTCATTTATACGATGAAGAAGGCGCGCAAGGCGCATGGTGACAAGGTAATTCTCGATGATGTCACTTTGATGTTCTTGCCTGGCGCAAAGATTGGTGTGGTTGGTCCAAATGGTGCCGGTAAATCCACGGTCTTACAGATCATGGCAGGGTTGCAGCAACCATCAAATGGTGAAGCATTTTTAACTCCAGGTTATTCAGTTGGCATTTTGCTTCAGGAACCACCATTGAATGAAGAGAAAAATGTTTTAGAAAATGTCCAAGAAGGTGTCGCCGAAACCATGGCAATGTTGGCACGCTTCAATGAAATTAGCGCTGAGATGGCTAATCCAGATGCTGATTACGACAAGTTGCTTACTGAAATGGGAAATCTTCAAGAACAACTTGATCATCGCAACGCATGGGATTTAGATTCACAATTAGAACAAGCTATGGATGCACTTCGTTGCCCGCCAGCTGATGCTGATGTGAAAGTTCTATCTGGTGGCGAACGCCGCCGCGTCGCACTCTGCAAATTACTGCTGCAACAACCAGATTTACTTTTACTTGACGAACCAACAAACCACTTAGATGCCGAATCAGTTCTATGGCTCGAACAGCATTTATCAAAATATCCAGGCACAGTCGTGGCAATTACTCACGATCGTTACTTCTTGGACAACGTAGCGCAATGGATTCTGGAATTAGA
This sequence comes from uncultured Actinomycetes bacterium, assembly GCA_964471265.1. Taxonomy (GTDB): domain Bacteria; phylum Actinomycetota; class Actinomycetes; order Nanopelagicales; family Nanopelagicaceae; genus ZLKRG08. Next base: position 7,361 of record CAYYFI010000028.1, read on the forward strand.
TCGTGGTCGCGCTTATCCATACGAAGGCAACTACTCAACTTATTTGGATACGAAAGCAACTCGTTTGAAGATCGAAGGTCAGAAAGATGCCAAGCGTGCAAAACGTTTGGCAGAGGAACTTGATTGGGTTCGTCAGAATGCAAAGGGTCGTCAAGCGAAATCTAAAGCGCGTTTGGCTCGTTATGAAGAGATGGCTGCCGAAGCTGACAAGATGCGCAAACTTGATTTTGAAGAGATTCAAATTCCACCTGGGCCTCGCCTTGGAAATGTAGTTGTTGAAGTAGATCATTTATCAAAGGGCTTTGGTGAACGTTTACTGATTGATGACCTCTCATTTACTTTGCCGCGCAATGGAATTGTGGGTGTGATTGGCCCAAACGGAGCTGGAAAAACAACGCTCTTTAAAATGTTAATGGGAATGGAAACACCAGATTCCGGAACGGTAAAAGTTGGCGAAACCGTAAAAATTTCCTATGTAGATCAGTCTCGTGGCGGTATCGATGCCAAGAAAACACTTTGGGAAGTAGTTTCAGATGGACTTGATTTCATAAAAGTGGGCCAAGTTGAAATGCCATCTCGTGCATATGTATCTGCCTTTGGATTTAAAGGGCCGGATCAACAAAAACCAGCTGGTGTTTTATCTGGTGGCGAACGTAATCGTTTGAATTTAGCGCTGACTTTAAAAATGGGTGGCAATTTATTGTTACTAGACGAACCAACAAATGATTTGGACGTTGAAACTTTAGGTTCTTTAGAAAATGCACTTCTGGAATTTCCGGGTTGTGCAGTTGTAATTTCTCACGATCGTTGGTTCTTAGACCGGGTAGCAACTCATATTTTGGCTTACGAAGGCGAATCTAAGTGGTTTTGGTTTGAAGGAAACTTCGAAAGTTATGAAAAGAATAAAATCGAACGATTAGGTCCAGAAGCAGCTAGACCTCATCGTGCAACTTATAGAAAGCTGACTCGTTAATGCGTCATAAGTGTCAATTACAAATTCGTTGGGCAGACTTAGATGCCTTCAAACATATTAATAACGCGGCCTATTTGGTTTACATGCAAGAGGCTCGCGCCGATTTCACCTGGTTTGCTCGCATCGCGCGTGGGGAAGAGCCGCTACTTGCCGATATGGTGGTAGCACGTGCGGAAGTAGATTTTTTATCACCAATTCATCAAACTGGTACCACATTAGATGTCGAAATTTACATTGAGAAAATTAGCAACTCTTCTTTTGTAATGGTCTATGAAATGTCGCAAGGCGGTACGCTCCGTGCTCGTGGAAAAACGGTCCAAGTCGGCGTTGACATGGAAACCGAAAAAGCGCGTCGTCTGCGCGATTCAGAACGTGAATTTTTAAGTCAATATCTTGAGTCTTAAAGAAGGGTTATAGGAATGCATACAAATCTGCCTCCTCGAGCAGAACGTCCTTGGTGGCGCGATGCGGTTACCTATCAGATTTATATTCGATCATATGCAGACTCTGATGGTGACGGTATTGGCGACATCAATGGAATTAGATCGCGCCTTCCATACATCAAAGATTTAGGCGTTGACTGCATCTGGATTAATCCTTGGTTTCAATCACCTCAAAAAGATCACGGTTATGACGTTGCTGATTACATGGCAATTAATAAAGATTACGGAACCCTGGATGATGCCAAAGCGCTAATTAACGAAGCGCATAATTTAGATATTCGGGTCATTTTAGATTTAGTACCAAATCACTCTTCAGATTTACATGAATGGTTCCAAGCTGCATTAAAAGCTAAACCAGGATCTAAAGAACGAGATCGTTATATTTTCCGAGATGGCAAAGGCCCAAATGGTGAATTACCACCAAATAATTGGGAAGCCGTTTTCGGCGGTCCTGCATGGGAACGAGTTCCAGATGGCCAGTGGTACTTACATCTCTTTGCAGTAGAGCAACCAGATTTCAATTGGGAGAATCCAGAAGTTTGGCAGCATTTCCGAGAGATTTTTAAATTCTGGCTTGATCTTGAATTTGATGGATTCCGTATTGATGTGGCGCATGGAATGTGGAAAGAAAAAGGTTTGCCTGATGTTGATATGGCAGAAGTTGAACTTTTAGATCGTCATTACCGTCCTTATTGGGATCAAGAAGAAGTTCATGAGATTCATCGCGATTGGCGCAAAATTACTGATACTTACAAACACGATCCAATGTTGGTTTCCGAAGCTTGGGCGCCAAATGATCAGCGCATTGCAATGTATGTGCGTCCAGATGAATTACACCAATCATTTAACTTCTCATTCTTAACTGCAAAATGGGAGGCTAAATCTTTAAAAAAGATCATTGATAAATCAATGACTGAAGTTGTAAAAGTGGGTGCGCCACCTTCATGGGTATGGGAGAACCACGACGTAGTTCGCAAAACTGATCGTTTAGATCTTGGGCTACAAAATAAAGGTAAAGGGCTTGAGAAATATGGCGACCCAAAGAAGTTAAATAAAGAACGTGCGTTAATGCGGGCACGTGCAGCGACTTTACTTGAACTGGCACTTCCAGGCGGTGCATATATTTATCAGGGTGAAGAACTTGGCCTTTTTGAAGTTCGCGATATTCCAGAGAATCGTTTAGAGGATCCAATTTGGAAGATGTCAGGACATACCGATCGTGGTCGCGATGGATGTCGAGTTCCGATTCCGTGGACCAAAGATGCGGCTGGTGCGCATGGATTTTCTTCAGTTAAATCAGTAACAACAGATAAAGCTTGGCTACCGCAATCTGCGGGCTGGGGAGAGCGCGCCGTAGATACTCAACAAGGTGTAGCAAATTCATTTTTTGAAATGGTAAAACAAGCGCTAAAGATTCGTAAATCAGAACCAGGACTTGGTGATGGTGAGATGAACTGGCTTGATTCAACCGATGATGTAATTGCATTTCAACGTCCAGGGAAATTTGCTTGCTATGTAAATTTCGGTATCGCAGATGTAGTTATTCCTTATGGTGCTGAAGTTTTAGTCTCATCCGCACCGCTTAAAGGCGAACACATTCCAACTGATACCGCAGTTTGGTTGCGTCTTCCGTAAATTAAGTTGATCTATTTAAACTCATGAGAAAAAAACTTCATCCAGCTTGGATTGCCGGTGCAATTACCTGGATGACTTTGGTGGCAGCAGCTGGATATAGATCTGCACCATCAGTTTTAATAGTTCCACTTGAAGAAGCATTCGGTTGGTCTCGTGATCAAATCGCGTTGGCGATTTCGGTAAACATTCTGCTATACGGATTAACTGCACCTTTTGCAGCAGCGTTAATGGAGCGATTCACGGTGCGTAAAGTGGTGATGAGCGCTTTAGCTGCCGTTAGCTTGGGCGCTTTCGGAACTATTTTTATAAACGCACCTTGGCAATTAGTTCTACTTTGGGGCGTAGTAGTAGGTATCGGCACCGGTTCAATGGCACTGGTATTTGCGGCAACTATTGCTAGTAGATGGTTTATGCAACGACGTGGTTTGGTAACCGGGGCGCTAACTGCAGCTGCCGCAACTGGACAATTAGTTTTCTTGCCCGCTCTTTCAACAATTGCAATTAATCACGGCTGGAAGAGTGTTTCAATCACAATTGCAATCGCAGCCGCAGCGGTGATTCCCTTAATTTGGTGGGGTTTAAACGAAGCTCCCGAAAAAATTGGCGCTAAACCTTATGGCGCACCAGATGATTGGCAAGCTCCGGAACGTTTAAGTGGCGGAGCTGCAAAGAATGCAATCTTTGCACTTAAAGAGGGTGCAAAACAAAAAGATTTCTGGTTGCTCTTTGGAACATTTTTTATTTGCGGACTTACAACTAATGGACTTATTGGAACGCATTTAATCCCGGCTGCACATGATCATGGCATGAGCGAAGTAGTTGCGGCGTCATTATTAGCGCTCATAGGTATCTTCGATGTAATTGGTACTTTGGGTTCGGGTTATTTAACAGATCGCATTGACCCACGAAAATTATTAATTTTCTACTATGGTTTTCGTGGAGTTTCTTTGTTGCTATTGCCATCAATTCTCTTTGCCACGGTGCATCCATCAACCTTAGTTTTTGTAATTTTCTATGGTTTAGATTGGGTAGCGACAGTGCCTCCAACTATCGCGCTTTGTCGCATCGTGCTTGGTCCGAAGTATGGAACCGTTGTTTATGGTTGGGTCTTCACCGGCCATCAAATTGGTGCCTCAGTCGCAGCGCTTGGTGCTGCCATTTTGCGAGTTAAGTTTGGCGATTATTCACTCTCGTTTTATCTAGGCGGTTTCGCCAGTATTTTCGCGGCTTTCGCCGTAATATTTATAGCCAGAGGCAAGAGTTTTCAGGAAATCAAAAGCATATGACAACTTTTTATGAAGAAGTCGGTGGCACCGAATTCTTTGAAGAACTTATCTCTGCTTTCTATGCAGTGGTAGCGGTAGATCCAATTTTGAGTCCCATGTATCCAGAACAAGATTGGCATGCTGCGGCAGAGCGTTTACAAATGTTTTTAGAACAATATTGGGGCGGTCCAACTACTTATTCGGAAACACGAGGACATCCAAGACTCCGAATGCGCCATAATCAATTCTTTATTGATTCCAAAGCAAAAGAGGCTTGGTTAAATGCTATGACTCGTGCTTTAGATTCAGTTGAGATTTCGATTGAGCATCGCGCGGAACTTTGGAATTATTTAGAAATGGCAGCTAATTCGTTAGTAAATCAACCTGATTGAGAACTATTTCCGACCTTTAAGATTTCACCATTTCGTAAATACCAGAGCGTGCCATCCTTGTGACGCACAGAGGTGATACGTAATCCAACTTTTTCTACTCTGCCTTTTACATCCAAGACATCGACTTCATCGCCCACGCCATATTGATCTTCAATAAGCATCAAGATTCCAGAGAGTACATCTCTAACAATTGTTTGCGCGCCTAAACCAAGCGCTACGCCAATGACACCAGCAGATGCAATCAGTGGTCCGAGATTTAAACCAAATTCATCTAGCAACATAAATATTGCAATAATCCAAACTGTTGCGTTTAAAGTACTCGAGAGCACTGTGCCTAAAGTGCGGGCACGTTCTGTTTGGCGATTTGCAAGATTCTTTGGACCTGGCACCAAATCTGCGCGCGAGATGCGATCAACAATTCGATTTATGGCGCGGCGGCCCAATTGTTGAGTTGCGATTGCAGCCACCACGATTATCACAATGTGAAGCGGAGCCCCATCAAACCATGCCCAAAAATCAGAGATGCTATTCATAAGCGTAAATCTACCTATTTAGAGGAAGAATTCTCCAAAAAGTTACCTGTAAATACCTCGATTTTGCTCATGATTAAGGCAGTATTTGCGAATCAACGCAAGCCATGCGTTGGACGGGAGCGGATATGTCTAGAGCTTTGGTGCTCAACGCGACATACGAACCACTAGGTGTCGTAACTGATCGTCGCGCGCTCATTCTTGTCTTAAATAATCGAGCATCAGTAATTGAAAACTCCGCACAGATTTTGCATTTTGCAAGCGGTGAAATCGCGCTACCTGCAGTTATTAGATTAAATAAATTTGTACGTATTCCTTATCGTCATGCAGTTCCGCTTTCTAGGCGCGCGATCTTTGCACGCGATGGTGGACGTTGTGTTTATTGTGCAGCACCTGCTACATCAATCGATCACGTGATTCCGCGCAGTCGTGGTGGAGCACATGCTTGGGAAAATGTGGTCAGCGCATGTCATCGTTGCAATCATTTAAAAGCAGATAAACCGCTTAAAGAGTTGGGTTGGCGATTAAGGCAATTACCTCGCGAACCAATTGGCGCAGCATGGAGAGTGTTAGGCGCCACACGTGCAGAAGCGGCATGGATTCCATATCTGGAACCATTTGGCGTTGCCACCGCTACTGCCTAAACTTCGCATTATGAATTTGCTTTTCACAGTTTATGAACCAGGCATGATTCCAGGGCCTGGCTTAACAGCAATCGAAACCGCGCTTTGGTTTGTAGTTGCGCCAATTGCACTCTTTCTTGTGATTAGCGCATTTGCATTTGCCACTAGTACAAAGCGCAATGAGCGCAATGAGCGCAAATCTGTTGTAGATCAGATTGATTGATCTGCAAGCTGCACTTTTAGCGCACGTTTCATCGCATCGCGTCCTTCTTTAACGCAACGCATTACACCATCAGAGGCATCTGGATTATCTGCAATCCACTGCTCGGCTTTGGCAAGATTTTCTGCCGTTGGCGCGTAGCGCGGGAAAGCTAAATCAGCAAATTGTTTTCCAATTTCATATGAATTCTCATCCCAAATCTTTCTAACCACCGCAAAATACTTATCAATATAAGGTTCATAAAGTTCCTGTTGGAATGGACAATTTATGCCTATCAACATATGGCGCTGAATATGATTAGAAAGTTCAGTGGTTGTTAACTTGTTCCAAGTAATTTCTTTTGCATCGCAAGAATCAATTAACGCTCGTGCTTCTGCCGCATGTCTAACTCCGTCTGCGGTTTTGTCGCGTTCGAGTTCTGCATCAATTTCTTTTTCGCCGAATATTCCACGGTCTGCCAGAGCCTTAACCAATGCCCAGCGCATTTCGGTATCAACCGCTAATCCTGGAATAGATCCTTCAAGAATATCCTTTAATTTATGGGCATCAGCTTTTGTTGCGCCATAAGCAAAACC
>CAYYFI010000029.1:0-13562 GCA_964471265.1 uncultured Actinomycetes bacterium
TAGTACGACCGCTAATATCAGAAGCGTTCTGACTGGGCGTTGACCCTTCGGTCCTTGAGTATTCGTAGACATAGGGCGAGAGTTTAGGCGTTAACGCCTATAACTGTCGAAATCTAATCGAAAAGGCTCCAACCTTGTGGCGGTTTGTGGCCCAAATGACTAAAGCCAGCAGGTGTTGCAACTCGACCGCGCGCAGTTCTTGCCATTAATCCAATTCTTACTAAAAATGGTTCTGCAACTGATTCAACAGTTTCCATCTCCTCACCAACTGCAATTGCAAGAGTTGATAGCCCAACTGGGCCTCCATTAAATCGAATTACTAGCGCCTCCAAAACTGCTCGATCTAATCTGTCGAGACCAAGCAAATCAACTTCATACATTTCTAACGCAGCTTGGGTTGTTTTCAAATCTATCTCGCCAGCCTGGTTTGCTAACTTATTAACTAATGCAAAATCACGTACTCGACGTAATAGACGATTCGCAATACGTGGTGTGCCTCTTGATCTCCCCGCTATTTCCGAAGTTGCTTCACTTGAAATTTTTATCTCAAGCAATTTGGCTGAACGCAAAATAATGTCAGCGAGCTCGACACTTTCATAAAAATCCATATGTGCTGTGAACCCAAAACGATCACGCAATGGTGGCGGTAGTAAACCAGCTCGGGTAGTGGCTCCAACCAAAGTAAATTTCGGTAAATCAAGTGGAATCGCAGTTGCTCCTGGACCTTTGCCGACCACCACATCAACTCGAAAATCTTCCATCGCTAAATAGAGCAATTCTTCTGCCGGTCTAGTTAATCGATGAATTTCGTCTAAGAAAAGTATCTCGCCTTCAGTTAGCGACGAAAGAATTGCTGCCAGATCACCTGCATGAGTAATTGCTGGACCACTACTGATTCTAATTGGAGCACCTAATTCTTCTGCCAAAATAAAAGCAAGAGTAGTTTTACCTAAACCAGGAGGTCCGGACAATAAAATATGATCGGCGCTAACTCCCCTACTTTTGGCAGATTGCAATAGCACGCCAACTTGTTCACGCACACGTTGTTGTCCTATAAATTCAGATAATGATTTTGGTCTAAGTGCATGGTCTGTGACACTTTCTTCAACTCCAGCAATAGGCGAAACCAAGCGTTCGTTCATTTGCCTAATCCTTTTTGGGTATTGGCATGTGCAAGAGCAAGTTTTAATAAATCGGACGGGTTCATTTGACTCAATTTCTTAGCATCACGATTCGCAGAAATTTCATTGATTGATTGTTCCGCTTGCTTTCTAGAAAAACCTAAACCGGTTAGCGCATCAATCAATTGATCTCGCCACGAATATCCAACACTCTTAGCTGAAGGATGTGAGAAATCCAACTTGCCTGATAGTTCCAAAATAATTCTTTGTGCGCCTTTCTTTCCTATACCGGGAACTGCCGCAATTGCTACATCATCCTTAGCATTTATTGCGTAAGCGAATTCATCAATACTCATAGCAGCAGTGATAGCAAGCGCAACTTTTGGACCTATACCGGATACCGTCTGTACTAAGTCAAAGAGTTCTCGTTCTTCATTTTCGATAAAGCCATAAAGGGTCATCGAATCTTCTCTAACAATCATTGAAGTAAAAAGTTGATAATCCCTGCCAACACTTAATCGAGCTGCCGTTTTTGAAGTTATCTGCACTTGGTATCCCACTGCGTTGACTTCAATAACTAGCTGGCTTAATTGCAATGAACGAACTGTGCCAAATAAGGAGGCAATCATGCGCTACCTCTTAAAGCTAATAATCGCTTTTTTTCTTTTAGTGTCGCAGCAAGTACTCGCTCATTGCCACTGCCACGCCAAACATGACAAATTGCAAGAGCTAATGCATCTGTAGCATCAACTGGTTTTGGGATGGATTCGAGTTTCAATATTCGTTGCACCATTTGTGCAACTTGATCCTTTTTAGCGCGGCCACTTCCGGTTACTGCCGCTTTAACTTCAGAAGGCGTATGCATTACCACTTTAATATCTGCTTGTGCCGCTGCTAGCAGCGCAACACCTGCAACCTGGGCCGTGCCCATTACGGTTCGCAAATTCTGCTGAGAAAATACCCGTTCAATTGCAATGACATCCGGGTTGTGATTTACGATCCAATTGCGAATCTGAGAATCAATTTCCATCAAACGTTTTTCAATCGCATCTTCGGAACTACTTTTTAAGACCCCAACATCAATTAATGACATTGAGTTTGATTCGATCACTCCAATTCCACACCTAGTTAAACCAGGGTCAATTGCAAGCACGCGCATGACAAAAGCCTAAATTAAAGGGCTTAAAAAGGGTTAGAGGCTCGCTGCCTTTTCCATGACCTCATCCGAAACGTCAAAGTTTCCGTATACATTTTGCACTTCATCAGATTCCTCTATCGCATCAATCAAATCAAATAGTTTCTTAGCTGTCTCTGGATCCGTGATTGGAATCGACATAGTTGGCAGAAATGACGAATCTGCTGAATCGTAATCAATGTTGGCACTCTGTAATGCGGAGCGAACTGCAACCAGATCTGATGGCTCAGAAATGATTTCAAAGGTCTCACCTAAATCTTTAATTTCCTCAGCACCAGCTTCTAAAGAGGCCTCCATTAGAGAATCCTCCGTAGCACCACTGCTTTTCGATACCACTACCACGCCTTTTCTATTGAATAGATATGCAACTGAACCTGGATCAGCCATATTTCCACCATTGCGAGTAACCGCAACTCTCACTTCAGATGCAGCTCTGTTGCGATTATCGGTTAAACATTCGATCATTATCGCAACACCAGCTGGCCCGTAACCCTCGTACATAATTGTTTCGTAAGTTGCAGCGCCATCTTCTAAACCAGCACCACGTTTAACAGCGCGGTCTATGTTGTCATTTGGTACAGAAGTTTTCTTTGCCTTTTGGATTGCATCATAAAGAGCTGGATTACCAGAAATATCAGGACCACCATTTCGCGCCGCAACTTCAATAGCTTTAGTTAACTTGGCAAAACTTTTTGCACGGCGTGCATCGATGATGGCTTTCTTATGCTTGGTTGTCGCCCATTTGGAATGGCCTGACATTTATAACACCTCTTTAAATTTTGGAAATTGTTTGCCTATCAAAGTTTAGCGAGCCTTACAAAGCTCTTCAATGAAGAATCTATGCACTGCGTAATCATTGGTTAATTCTGGATGAAATGATGTGGCAAGAATGCTTCCCTGTCGTACTGCAACCGGATGTCCATGTGAAGTGGCAAGTACTTCAACCCCTGCACCAACTTCTTCTACCCATGGCGCTCGAATAAAGACACCATTTAATTTACCTAGACCGACGAATTCAATTTCACCTTCGAAAGAATCTACTTGTCGACCAAATGCGTTGCGACGAGCGGTGATGTCTAAACCGCCAAAAGTTTCCTGTCCTTCTACCCCATCAAGGATTCGATCCGCTAAAAGAATTAAACCTGCACAAGAACCATAAACCGGCAGCCCAGAAGAAATTTTTGATTTTATTAAATCGAAAACGCTGAATATGCGAGCTAATTTAGCGATGGTGGTTGATTCACCGCCAGGTAACAATAAAGCATTTACGGAATTTATCTCTGCCTCAGTTTTGACGGGAATAGCTTCCACGCCAATCGCATTCAAAGCGGCAATGTGTTCGCGAAAATCACCTTGTAGCGCTAATACGCCAACGCGCATTTACCAGCCGCGTTCTGCCAATCGATGTGGAACTGGAATATCCGCCACATTGATTCCCACCATTGCATCTCCCAAACCGCGAGATACATCAGCAACAATCTTTGCATCGTTATAAAAAGTAGTTGCTTTTACGCAAGCAGATGCGCGTTGTGCTGGATTTCCAGACTTGAAAATTCCAGAACCAATAAAGACTCCATCTGCGCCTAATTGCATCATCAAGGATGCATCGGCTGGAGTTGCAATACCTCCAGCAGTAAATAGCACTACCGGAAGTTTTCCTGACGATGCAACTTCTTTTACTAATTCATAAGGCGCAGCTAACTCTTTAGCTGCCACAAATAATTCATCTTCGCGCATAGAAGTAAGGCGGCGAATTTCTGCGCCAATTGTGCGCATATGAGTTACCGCATTTGAAACATCACCGGTACCAGCTTCGCCCTTGGAGCGAATCATCGCAGCGCCTTCATTGATACGACGAAGCGCTTCTCCGAGATTGGTTGCGCCACAAACAAAAGGAACTTTAAATGCCCACTTATCAATATGATTTGCGTAATCAGCTGGAGTTAATACTTCTGATTCATCAATGTAATCAACGCCGAGCGATTCAAGTATTTGTGCTTCTGCGAAATGACCAATACGTGCTTTCGCCATAACTGGGATTGATACTGCCTTTTTAATTTTTTCAATCATGTCTGGATCAGACATACGAGCTACGCCACCTTGTGCGCGAATATCTGCAGGTACACGTTCCAAAGCCATAACCGCAACCGCGCCTGCATCTTCGGCAATCTTTGCTTGCTCGGAATCAACGACGTCCATAATTACGCCGCCCTTTAGCATCTCGGCCATGCCTCGTTTGACGCGCGCGGTACCTGTGTATTCAGCCATGGCACGCAGTCTACTTCTTGGTTGGTGCTGCCGTAAATTCGGGAGCTTGGTCCGTCAGCGCAATCCAAATTTGCCCCGCCGCAAACTTAATCTCTTGACCTTTTTCATCGCTCCAAGTTGTTCCAGATGTTGAATCTGGACGATTCCATGTGGCTTTAATCGCAATTCCATCTCTTAATACCCACCCAGTACCTTCGCCAACTGTGATGGAAAGAGGCGTAATGCCGCCCAATTTATCTTTATAAATTGAATCCGTTATGACTACATTTTGAATAATGAAAGTGCTTGGTGAAATTCTTACGCCATCACTAGTGACATCTGCTTGGTTATTTTGAGAAAGATCCCAACTTTTTCCATTCCAAGTTGCGCTGTAGTTAGAGGCAGGCCATTTAACTTTCACACTAGTTATCGGATTACCATCATTTGAGAGCTTGCCGAATCTCCATGCAATATTGCTGGCTTTGGCTACATCCAATTCTGCAATCCGCTTAATTGCTTCATTGCCGGAAAGAATCATGTCGTAGGGTGGATTTCGATTTGCATCTCGAGTGTACAACTTTGGCGATTCATGTTCTGCGCCAATATCGAATAAATTTGCTGCTTTTATAACTGGTAGGAATTTACTTTGGGCACCAGAATAGAAAAAGGCAACTTTCCCAAATTGCGCCATCAAATCAATATCAGAAATTCGCGCGCTGCGAACTGGACCGATTGCATTTGGGATTTCCGTTGAAAAAATTGCCGCGAGCCGAACTAATCCACCTTCAACCTGTTCGATATAAACCAAATCTGCTTTATCTATACCCACTTGTGGATGAGCATCGGGCGTATCATCAATCTTCACCACGATGATTGGGCCATCCACCGCTTCTTTCCCGCTGATAGCGGATACTTGTTTATCAGAACAAGATGTCAGTAGTAGTAAGACTGCAACTGAGGTCATTAAAAGGCGTTTAAATTGCATCTTCTTCAAATTTATGAATAGTAGGTAATGGAGCGCGACCAGCCAACCTAAAAGTCTTAACAATAAGCTTTCGACGTACCAACTGAGTACGATTAACTGCTTCCACGTGTAGTTTTACCGCAACTCTGATTTTATCCGTGACCTCACTAAGTTCCTTCAAAAGTGAATCATTTGTATTTTCGTTGACATTTATTAAAAGTAAACCAAGCGCACCAGTCAATCCGCTTTCGGCTTCAGAACGTTCTGAGATATCAGCCTCTCTGGCCAAATGAGCAGCTTGATTTAATATCAACGCCATTCCAGGATCCGCAAATGAGGAGTGCGCAATTTCTAGAGCGATTGCTGCTCTACGTTGTAACAAGCTATCTAAAGCCGCCCAACTAGTTTCCACTCGATGATGCAATCTATCTAAGCGAGTAGCTGTGAATGATAGATACCAAAGTACGAAAATTAGACTGGAAACATAAAATGCAGTGCTAGACATTAACGGCTCCACATTCTGTTCCAAGGTCGATTATCTGCAACCAAACCAACTTTACCGCTTCCCACGATTGCCATTTCATAAACTTCAAAAATGTCTTTCGCTACAACATCCCAATCAAATTTTTGCGCATAACTTTGGCCTTCCTGCGCCATCAAATCTCTTGCGGTGCGCTCTCTTAAAAGGTCAATGACAACTTTGGCTAGATCTGTAGCATCTTCTGAATTAAATAACTTTCCATATTTGCCATTTTTTAAAAGCGCAGAAAACGCGGGAATGTTTGAAGCTATCACTGCGGCACCGCCTGCCAATGCTTCCGCCAAAATAATGCCAAAGGATTCACCGCCGGTATTTGGAGCTACGTATGCTCCAACTGAAGACATAAAATCTGCTTTCTCTGTTTCACTTAACTTGCCTAAAAATTCAATTCGGTTGCGAAGTTGTGCATCAATTTGAGATAAGAATTCTTCCGGATCTCCTGGACCAGCCACTAGAACTTTTACATTTGGTAGGAATCTACTAATAATTGGTAGCGCATCAATTAAAACTTTAAGTCCTTTACGCGGTTCGTTAAAGCGCCCCATAAAGCCAAGCGTTTCGCCGCTCCACTCCGGGCGTATCTTGCCACGCATTTTTTCGGCAAAAATTCCATTTGGAATCACAATTGCATCTGTTTCTAAATGCGCCATTAAAGTTTCTCGCGCAGCTTCAGATACCGCGATTCTCGCTGAAAGTTTTTCAATTACCGGTTCTAGAATTGGAACAATTGCGAAACTCGCTTTTTGTTTTTTTGCTGAAACATGGAATGTTCCAACCATAGGACCCTCTGCCGCCCAACAAGCAAGCAGTGAAATACTTGGTATAGCTGGCTCATGCAAATGTAGAAGGTCAAATTCATTTTCAGATATCCATTGCTTAACTTTGGCAAAAGCAACTGGACCAAATAACACTCGTGCTACCGCACCGTTATAAGGAATAGACAGTGGTTTGCCGGCACTGACCACCCAATCTGGCAGCGCATCTTCGTCTCCAGTTGGCGCAAGCACTGAAACTTTGTGGCCCTGATTAACTAAGTATGTTCTAAGATCAGAAATATGTGCTTGTACACCGCCAGGTGCATCCCAACCGTACGGACATACAATTCCAATGTTTAATAACCGATCAATCATTAATCCAAATCCTTTGCAACATATGCCAATCAACAGGATGTGCGGCTATATGTTTTTCGAAAAAATCAGCTTCGGCTTGTACTGATTTTTCTAATTTTTCAAAATGTATTTTGATTGATTTATCGGTGTAACTTATGAAAGCTCCGACTAGATCTACATCAGCCTTCTGCGCAATGATGACAGGTCCGGCTGGCATCTTTGCGATTTCATTGAAGAAATTGACTGCAATGCCTCTAGAACTTAAATCTCGGTCGGCAACTAGTGCAATTATGAAGCCTTCCTTTGCGCGTTGAATTAAAGTAGGAATTGTGCGCATGTCTGCTGCTAAAACTTCTAATCCCAGATTTTCTCTATATTTTAAAAATGCTTGAAATACTTTCTCTGGCTTTAAGCGTTCTGCCACGGTTACTGCTCGATAACCTCGACCGAGAAAATATGCAGCCGCATGATCCCAATTTCCAGAATGCGGTAGGGCCACTACTACACCTCGACCATTATCAAGTGGGCCTGTAAAAACTTCTGGATTAATTAATTCAACTTGAGAATTGATTTTATTAATTGACCAATCTGGTAAACGAAATGTGTCACACCAATATCTCATATAAGAGCGCATGGCATTCAATGTTAAATCTTCTAATTTGTCGCCTTCTAATTTGCTTACTCGCTGCATATTAGAACGAAGTCGACGCACTCCTTTGCCATTCTTCTTGAACACAAAATCGCCAATTTTGGCAAAAAACAAATACGCTATTGATTCAGGAAGGAATCTAACTATGCGCCAACCAATCAGATAGGCATAGGCAATCACTATGAGCCTCTGGTCGCTTTCCTAACGATTGCCATTCGCTGATAAACGGTAACAGTGGACAGCGTTAAAAGAATCCACACCCCGAAATCCAGCGCCCATGAAAAACCAAAAATATGAAGCAACCCGAAAAAACCTAGAATTAACAAACGTTCTGACCGTTCTGCAAAGCCTCCTTGGCACTGAATGTTTAGACTTTCAGCTTTGGCTCGCGCATACGGAACTAAGGCCGATACTGCAATAGTAATCATGGAGACTACGAACAGAGAGTCTTGCTGTTTATACAAGAAGTAACTTAAACCAATTAAGACAGCAGCATCTGAAATTCGATCTAGAGTTGAGTCTAGAAAATTTCCCCAAACGCTAGCGCCACGCTGTGAAATTCTGGCCATAGTGCCATCTAATAAATCCGTTAAAAGCGCTAATCCGATAATACAAAACGCTGCAACTAATTTTCCTTGAGCTAAAAGTAACCATGATCCAAGCACCACAATGGAAGTTCCAAAGATCGTCATCATGTCTGGAGTTATGCCGATTTTTAACAATAATCGACATAATGGCGTAATTACTTTCACCACTGCAGGTTTCATATGCGAACTAATCACAGGTACATCGTAGGCTTTAGCCCGTGGAAAATGAAAATAAATGGCGCCTTTATGGCCATCCGAGCGCTGCCACTACCGCACTTTCGCAGGCAATTGGCGCGCCAGTTTCCCACGAAATTAGTACTGAAATTTCGGCAGCAATCTTTGCGATTAATGCTAGTTCAGGAATAGATCAAAATACAGTTGAACTTTGGGCACAATTTGATGAATTATTAACTCCAAGAATCTTAGTAATTACTGGCTTTAATGAAGGTTTGCAAGATTTTGATGATGCTGTATTACTTGCCAAAAGATTGTTAGATGATGTGGCAACTCCCTTTTTGGTTTTGCATGACGATGACGGTTCACCTTGTGCTTTAATCGATTTAGCCACGTTAAAAATAAATAACTATCGAAGTAATCAAGTGACTGATGCGGATGCCGAACATGTTGATTTGGTCCGTGAATTTAGAAGCGAATTTTTAGATCAACTCGAAGCAGCCGGTGAAAAAGGCTTCGCATCTGGGATCTATTTTCCAGCCATTCCGGTGCTTCTAAATGATCCAGAATTTGAACTTGGAATCGATATAGTCAAAAAGTATTTGGACTCACTGCCAAGCGTCAGCTAAAGCATCACGAGTATCAGTTAGTAATTGAGGAAGTACTTTTGTTTGCCCAATTATCGGCATGAAATTAGCATCACCAGACCAGCGCGGAACAACATGTTGGTGAATATGCGCAGCAACTCCAGCCCCACTAATCGCGCCTTGGTTCATTCCTAAATTGAAACCAGCTGGATTAGACACTTTTCTTAAAGTTTTCATGGCATGAACTGATAGCGCAGAGATTTCATTTCGTTCCGATTCACTCAAGTCTGTTAAATCAGCAACGTGTCGATAAGCGCAAATAAGCAAGTGTCCAGGATTGTATGGATACAAATTCATTACTACATAAGCCTCGGCGCCACGATGCACAATCAATGCATCATGATCATTTTTCTTGGGAATTTCGCAGAACGGACAAGGAAGATCATTGGTATCTAATGGACGATTTTCGCCTCTAATGTAACCAAGTCGATGTGGCGCCCAGAGCCTGGCCCACGAATCGGGCATTCCTGCTGCACCTTCGAGAGAATCCATTCAAACCTGCTTGCGATCCTTGATGGTTTGTTGAATTTCCTTTATGGCTTCCGCAACTGGAATTCCATTTCGTTGTGATCCATCTCTGAAGCGGAATGAAACTGCATTGTTAGCTTGATCCTCTTCGCCAGCAATTAACATGAATGGAATCTTTTCCATCTGTGCATTGCGAACCTTTTTCTGCATGCGATCATCTGATAAATCTATTTCCGCTCTGATTCCCTCAGCACGCATCTTGGTTACTATTTCTTGAAGATACGGTGCGAAAGCATCTGCAACAGGAATTGCCATTACTTGCACAGGAGCGAGCCATGGTGGGAATGCGCCAGCGTAATGTTCCGTTAAAACACCAAAGAATCTTTCAATTGAACCAAATAAAGCTCTGTGAATCATCACCGGACGTTGACGTGAACCATCGCTTGATTGATATTCCATTTCAAATCTTTGTGGCAGTTGGAAATCCACTTGAATAGTAGACATTTGCCAAGTACGACCAATCGCATCTTTAGCTTGTACCGAAATCTTTGGACCGTAGAAAGCGGCACCGCCTGGGTCTAGCACTAATTCCAATTTCTGCGCTTCAGCGGCTTTACGCAATATCTCGGTGGCCGCATCCCAGTCAGCATCATCTCCAACATACTTTTCGGGATTCTTGGTAGATAACTCAAGATAGAAATCCTGCAATCCATAATCTCTAAGCAAATTAAGTACAAATGTTAAAAGTGAATCTAATTCCGTTGGCATCTGTTCTTTGGTGCAGAAAATGTGGGCATCATCTTGAGTGAAACCACGCGCACGAGTAAGACCATGAACTACGCCTGATTTTTCATAACGATAAACAGTTCCAAATTCAAAAGCTCGTAATGGAAGTTCTCTGTATGAACGGCCACGAGATTTATAAATCAGAATGTGCATTGGGCAGTTCATGGGCTTCATGTAGTACTTCTGCCCAGGTTTTTTTATTGTGCCATCTGCATGAAGTTCCTCATCCATAATCATTGGTGGATACATGCCTTCGGAATACCAATCTAAATGTCCGGAAACTTCAAAGAGAGTGGATTTAGTTAAATGAGGAGAATAAACAAATTGATATCCCTCTTCGATGTGGCGCTTTCTTGAGTAATCCTCCATCGCCATGCGAACTACGCCACCTTTAGGATGGAAAACTGCTAAGCCAGATCCAATCTCATCTGGAAATGAGAATAAATCTAATTCGTTCCCAAGTCGGCGATGGTCTCGCTTCTCGGCTTCAGCCAATAGATCTAAATATGATTGCAATTCCTCAGGTGATGGCCAAGCCGTGCCGTAAATACGTTGCAACATTGGATTCTTCTCAGAACCTCTCCAATATGCAGCTGCGGTGCGCATCAATTTAAATGCTGGAATGTGCTTTGTAGATGGTAGATGCGGACCTCTACATAAATCAGACCAAACCGGTTGTCCATCTCTGCCGAGATTGTCGTAAATTGTAAGTTCAGCTCCGCCAACTTCAACTGAAGATTCGTCTCCTTGATCAGATTTCAATCCAATTAATTCACACTTGTATGGTTCATGAGCCAACTCTTTTAAAGCATCTTTTTCATTAGTAACGCGTCGACGAAAGCGCTGACCATCTTTAATAATCTTACGCATGGCGCTTTCTAACTTTTCTAAATCTTCTGGATTGAATGGACGCTCCGGATCAAAGTCATAATAGAAGCCATCTTTAATCGGCGGGCCAATACCTAATCGGGTCTGTGCGAAAACTTGTTGAACCGCTTGCGCCATTACGTGAGCAGTTGAATGACGAAGCACATTTAAACCATCAGGTGAAGAAATGCTAACTCCTTCTATTTCATCACCATTCTTCAGGTCAGTCCATAAATCTTTCAGTTCACCGTTTATTCGGCAGACCACAATTTCCTTTTGCTCTGCAAATAAATGAGTGGGTTTCTGATCTACCGCAATATTTTTCGCGGCACCATCTACCTTCACGGAAATTTCGGACATGAGCGAAAGTCTACCTAACGTCCTTTAAATTGTTGCATCAATTTATGTATCTCAGCGCACTTTTGATTATCCAAAATTAGACTTCGACCTGCTATTGAACCAATAATTTGCGCATTTCGAAGTGAAGTAAGAAGTAGGCCAGATTCAACTTTTTCAAGATCTTTAAAATCAACACGACGTACTTGAGCCAGGTTAGCTTCCAAAACCAACGCTCGAACCACGCCATTTAAGATGCCACTAGAAAGAGGTGGTGTCACCCATTGATTTTCGATTTTGAGAAGCAAAGAGGCCATAGAGGTTTCCGCTACTTGTCCATCGCTACGTATCATGATTCCATCATCAAAATTTAGTGATTTAGCGCGATTAAGTAATTCTAAATTCTTATACGGAAATTCTTTATTCTTTAGTTCAAAATCAGAGTGGCGTTCATCGAATATCATTAATTTTGCGTCGGTAACAGGATCTGAAAACTGCACGTATGAGATAGAGAAGTTCCCACTTCTATCAAAATGCCATCGCAGCCTGCCTAACTTGAAATTTTCGTTTTGAATTATTTGATAACTCTCCGAAGCCACAATTTCTTCTGCTGGTATTTCAATTCCTAGCTTGGCAGCTGCTTCTTTAGCTCGACAATGATGTCTATGTAATGCAAAAACCTGATTATCTTCAACACGAATAGTTTCAAAGATTCCGGTGCCTTTGGCCCATTGATCTCCGATATTTTTAGTAATGGTCATCAAATTTCCCCATTAGCAATCGCAATTAACCGTGCCGCCTTTAATTCTGTCTCTTCCCATTCGCTTTTGGCATCGCTTCCCCAAGTAATTCCGGCTCCAGTACCAAAATTTACAAATTCACCATCACTCCAAAATGTACGAATTGCAACTGCCAATTCCGCGCGATCTCCATGTATCCATCCAAATGCACCGCAGTATGGTCCACGATTTAATTGTTCATATTTATTTATTAGCTTAATTGCAGAGGATTTAGGAGCACCACTAACTGATCCCGGTGGCAATGTGGCGTTAAATATTTCCGCCCAGGTAGTTCCAGGCAGCAATTCTCCAATCACATCACTTACTAAATGGGCTAAACCAGGTAATTCAACAATCTTTAACAGATTCTCCACTCTTATGGAATCTTTTACACAGACTCTGCCCAGATCATTTCGCATCAAATCAACAATCATGATGTTTTCTGACTCATCTTTTTCAGGGAACCTGCCAGTTAACCCAGCTTGACGGGTCCCTTTAATTGGAGAGCTTTTTAAGATATTTCCATTTCGCGAAAGGAAAGTTTCAGGTGACGCTGTTGCAATTTCTAGACCCGGTAATTTTAAGTATCCGGCATATTGAGCGGGATTATGCTTTAAAAAACCTGTCAGTAGCCCGCGAATATCTTCATTTGTTTTATTGCTTAGGACTCGGCAGGCATTAACTTGATAAACATTTCCTTTTGCTATCTCTTGGCGGAAATCTTCAACTAATTGACAGTATTGCTGTTTACTATGTGAAGAAATCCAATTACGTGAGTTGATTGGCAAATATGGATAATCCCATTCACTACTCTCTATTGTTCCAAATTTTGCGCCAACAAAATTGCCATCGAAAGTTATGGAAATTGCCCAGAAACCATTATCGATATCTGCAGGGTTATTTGTAATCTGAATTAAATTACTTGCTTTGCAGCCACCCATCCAGAAAACTGCGCTCTCCATGTAGGTGAATTTATCGCTTTTGCGCTGGCCTGACCTCTTACGCTAGATTTTGTCCCCTTGCGGACGTAGCGCAGTTGGTAGCGCGGAACCTTGCCAAGGTTCAGGTCGCGGGTTCGAACCCCGTCGTCCG
>CAYYFI010000030.1:0-13538 GCA_964471265.1 uncultured Actinomycetes bacterium
TGGCAATTTGCGCATCGCCCTTGCCCAGGTCAATCCGACCGTCGGCGATATTGATGGCAATGCAGATTTAATTGCAACCCAAGCTGCACTAGCTCATAAAGCAGGCGCACAACTCTTGGTATTTCCAGAGATGGTGTTGACCGGATACCCGGTTGAGGATTTAGCGCTACGCCAATCATTTAGAAATGCCAGCCGAATCGCAATCTCAGAGCTTGCTAAGCGAGTAGCAAATAGCGGCTTTGGCCAATTGGTAATGGTGGTCGGTTACTTAGATCAAATTGATGGCGCGGTAGATAAATTAGGGCAGCCGGTTGGTGCGCCACAAAATGCGGTGGCCGTAATTCATAATGGTGAAATTAAGGCGCGATATATAAAGCATCACTTACCTAATTACGGCGTCTTTGATGAATTTCGAAATTTCGTGCCAGGTGAAAAATCTTTAGTAGTACGTATAAATGGCGTTGATGTTGGGTTAGCGATTTGTGAAGATATTTGGCAGAACCGTGGCCCAGTTGCAGAGCTAGCCAAGCGCCAAGTTGGATTGGTGGTGGTTCCTAATGGATCACCATATGAGCGCAATAAGGATGATCAAAGATTAGCGCTAGTACAAGAGCGCGCTCGCGGATTCGGTGCAGCTCTGGCATACGTCAATATGACCGGCGGCCAAGATGACCTGGTCTTTGATGGTGATTCAATTCTGGTCAATAGCGCAGGCGAAGTCTTGATGCGCACTAAACAATTTGAAGATCAATTAGCAATACATGATTTATCACTGCCGCTTCGCACCTCAAATCCAGATGTAGTAATCACTGAAGAGAATCTAAATATTGAAGGAACCATGCATGGCGGTATTGCCCAACGAAAAGATGATTTAGCGGAAATCTGGGAGGCGCTAAAAGCAGGACTGCGCGATTATGTAAATAAGAATGGTTTTAAATCAGTAGTACTGGGCCTATCTGGTGGAATTGATTCAGCGCTGGTGGCTTCAATTGCGGTGGATGCTATCGGCGCGGAGCATGTTTATGGCGTGGGCTTACCTAGTAAGTATTCTTCAGAACATTCAATTTCCGATGCCGAAGATTTAGCGCGGCGCACCGGACTTAATTGGCGCATTGTTCCTATTGAACCGATGGTCAATGAATTTGTAGGCAATTTAGGTCTTACCGGTTTAGCGGAAGAGAATGTGCAAGCACGTGTACGCGGCACCACCTTGATGGGAATTTCTAATCAGGAGGGGCACTTAGTTTTAGCCACCGGCAATAAATCAGAGCTAGCAGTTGGATATTCAACTATGTATGGCGATGCGGTTGGTGGCTTTGCGCCAATTAAAGATATTTACAAAACTCAAGTTTGGGAACTTGCAAGATGGCGCAATGAATTAGCGATTTATTTTGATCAAGTGCCACCAATACCAGTGAATTCCATTGATAAAGAGCCATCAGCAGAACTTCGCCCAGATCAAAAAGATACTGATTCGTTGCCAGATTATTTACTTCTTGATCAACTATTAGTTCGTTACGTGGATGAAGATGAAGGGGCGGCATCTTTGATTGCTGGTGGATTTAGCCATGATTTGGTCAATCGCGTGATTACTTTGGTAGACCGCGCTGAATATAAGCGCCGCCAATATCCGCCCGGAACCAAGATTTCTGCCCGCGCATTCGGTAAAGATCGTCGTCTGCCGGTGACTTCACGCTGGAAAGAGCGGTAGAGATTTAACACTGGCGAAACATTGGTTTCGTAAAGTTTTACCATGACTTATAGTCCAATTGAACGTCAAGTCGAATTTGTAATGCGCACGGTCGAAGAGCGCAATATCCGTTTCGTACGTTTGTGGTTTACCGATGTACTTGGATTCTTAAAATCTGTTGCGATTTCGCCCGCCGAATTAGAAGCTGCCTTTGAAGAGGGCATTGGTTTTGATGGCTCATCTATTGAAGGATATGCGCGCCAAACTGAATCAGATATGTTGGCAAAGCCAGATCCAAATACTTTTTCAATTCTGCCTTGGCGTACTGAAGCACCAGGTGCGGCGCGTATGTTCTGCGACATCGTGATGCCAGATGGTTCACCATCACCAGCAGATCCCAGACAAGTACTTCGACGCACTTTAGCTAAAGCAAGTGCGATGGGATACACCGCATACATTCATCCCGAGATTGAATTCTTCTTATTTAAAGAGCCACCGGTTCCTGGCAAGCGACCAGAACCAGTTGATTACGCTGGTTATTTCGACCATACCCCAAACATGATTGGCCACGATTTTCGTCGCGCTGCCATCACCATGTTAGAGGCGATGGGCGTATCTGTTGAATTTAGCCATCATGAAGGCGCACCTGGTCAGCAAGAGATTGATCTGCGATATGCAGATGCACTTTCTACCGCAGATAACATCATGACTTTCCGTCACGTTGTGAAAGAGGTAGCGCTAGAACAAGGTTTCTATGCATCTTTTATGCCAAAGCCATTTACTGAATATCCAGGCTCAGCGATGCATACTCACGTTTCACTCTTTAAAGATGATCTTAATTCTTTTTATGATGGTGGACTTCCTTACAATCTTTCAAAGACTGGACGTTCCTTTGTAGCTGGAATTTTGCAGCACACCCCTGAAATCACGGCAGTTACTAATCAATGGGTAAATTCATATAAGCGATTACATGGCGGTGGCGAAGCGCCTAATTTAATTAATTGGGGCCCATCAAATCGTCGTTCTTTGATTCAAATCCCGATGTATAAACCAAAGAAAGAGAATTCAACGCGTATTGAATTTAGAGCACCGGATTCAGCATGTAATCCATACCTAGCATTTTCGGTGATGTTAGCCGCTGGGTTGGATGGGGTTGCAAAAGAGCTACAACTGTCAGATAACTATCCGACCAAAGAGATGCCGCAGAATCTAAATGAGGCAACTGCCATTATGGAGCAGAGCCAATTAGTTCAAGATGCGCTCGGTGAGCATGTATTTGATTATGTGCTGCGTAATAAAAAGGCGGAATGGGCTGAATATGCGCGCCAAGTATCTGCATTTGAGCTGGATAGACATTTACCTGTTCTCTAAATTAAACTAAGCAAACGATGCGCGGACTACTTCTACTTAGTCGCCGTGGCGGGGCCAACTAACCGGCCATTCCCGTCGCGGTGTGTTTTGCATTGCCGGTAATACCTCGGAAAACCAAAACACACAGGAGTAGTAAGCAAAATGAATTTTCCAAATCAACAACCAAGTCCAATGTCATTTGGGCGTTATTCGTCCTTCATGCCATTAGGTCCAGCTGGTTTAGCGGATCGAACTTGGCCAACTAAGCAGATGAGCAAAGCGCCTAAGTGGTGCAGCGTGGATCTACGCGATGGCAATCAAGCGCTGATTGACCCAATGGATACCCCGCGTAAATTGGCGATGTTTAACTTATTGGTGCAGATGGGCTACAAAGAGATTGAAGTTGGTTTTCCATCAGCATCTCAAACTGATTTTGATTTCGTTCGTAAAATTATTGAAGAGGGTTTAATTCCAGATGATGTAGTCATTCAAGTTTTAACCCAAGCTCGCGAACCGCTAATCAAGCGCACCTTCGAATCCATCAAGGGTGCCAAAAATGCGATTGTGCATTTATATAACTCGACATCTACTTTGCAGCGTCGCGTTGTATTTGGTTTAGATAAAGCAGGCATCAAGAAGATTGCCACAGATGGCGCAGAACTTTGTCTATCAATGGTGGATTCGGTAAAAGGTACCAACGTATCTTTTGAATATTCACCTGAGTCATATACCGGCACTGAGTTGGATTTTGCCCTTGAAGTTTGCAATGCAGTTAATTCCATCTGGCAGCCAACTCCAGAGTGGAAGACCATCATGAATCTTCCGGCGACTGTTGAGATGGCGACGCCAAATGTTTATGCAGATTCAATTGAATGGATGAGCCGCAATTTAGATCGACGTAATTCAGTTGTGCTTTCACTGCATCCACACAATGATCGCGGCACTGGAGTAGCGGCAGCAGAGTTGGGCTATTTAGCTGGCGCAGATCGAATCGAAGGCACCCTCTTTGGCAATGGAGAGCGCACCGGAAATGTCTGTCTAGTTACCTTAGGATTGAATTTATTGAGCCATGGAATTGATCCAGAGATTAACTTTTCAAATATAGATGAAATTCGCCGCACGGTCGAATATGCCAATCAATTAAAGGTGCCAGAGCGCCATCCATATGGCGGTGATTTGGTTTTCACTGCATTTAGCGGTTCTCACCAGGATGCCATCAAGAAAGGTTTTGATCATTTAGAGAAAGATGCCAAAGCTGCCGGCAAGAAGGTTGATGATTTCACATGGGGAGTTCCGTATCTTCCGATTGATCCAAAAGATATTGGTCGTTCATACGAAGCAGTGATTCGTGTAAATAGCCAATCAGGTAAGGGTGGCGTCGCTTATTTGATGAAGACTGAACATCACTTAGATCTACCTAGACGTTTGCAGATTGAATTTAGCAAAGTGGTTCAGGCAAAAACAGATAATGAAGGTGGCGAAGTTCTTCCAAAAGAACTCTGGGAGATTTTCGAAGATGAATATTTGCCAACTGAAACTGCGCCATGGGGTCGGTTCCGACTAAAAGGAGTCTCTACTAATTCATCTTTAGATGAAGATGTAAAAATTGAAGTAAAAATTACCGACCGCGGTGAATTGAAACAATTAAAGGGAACCGGTAACGGACCAATCTCGGCATTTTGCAATGTGCTTAACACTTATGGAGTGGATGTTCGTGTCCTAGATTTCTCCGAACATGCACTTTCTGCTGGTGGCGATGCCAAAGCTGCTGCTTATCTGGAATGTGCAATCGATGGGAATGTCTATTGGGGTGTGGGCATTGATCCCAACACCACAACGGCATCTCTGAAAGCGATTATCAGCGCGATTAACCGCGCAATTCGCTAGCCTCGTTATAACTTAGGCGGGTGAGTCTTTATCGCGATGAAGCCATTGTGCTGCGCACCCAGAAATTGGGCGAAGCAGATCGCATCATCACTTTATTGACTCGCGAACATGGTCGAGTTCGTGGTGTAGCCAAAGGTGTACGACGCACCAAATCCAAATTTGGAGCTCGTTTAGAACCTGGCTCGCACATCGATATTCAACTTTATACCGGGCGCACTTTTGACACCGTCACACAAGTTGAATCTATTTTTAACTATGGCGAAACGCTAACCGATGATTATTCGCGCTGGACAATTGCCGGCACAATTTTAGAAGCAGCGGAAAGATTTACTTCGCATGAACATGAACCGGCATTACAAGAATTTAAATTGGTAACTGGCGCGATGAAAGCGTTGGCCGAAAATAAATATGACCCTTCAATGATTTTAGATGCATATTTACTACGGTCATTAGCGGTTGGTGGTTATGCACCATCATTGGTGAATTGCTCTAAATGTGATGCGCCAGGGCCACATAGATATTTCTCGTTAGTAGGTGGTGGTTCGGTATGCGCTGATTGCAGGCCAAGCGCTTCGGCAACTCCGGCATTGGAAACTTTAAAATTAATGTCAGATTTAATAAGCGGTGATTGGGAAAGCGCGATGGCATCTGAACTTCGCAATCGACGTGAAGCAAATGGTTTAATTGCAGCCTACTTGCAGTGGCATCTCGAACGAGGACTGCGAAGTTTGCAGATTGTGGAGCGCGTATGAAGCATAAAAAACCAGAACCACATTGGTCTGGCGCTAAACCACCAGCAATAGAAAAATCGCAGATTCCAAAACATGTTGCGGTCGTTATGGATGGAAACGGCAGATGGGCAAGAAATAAGGGTTTAGCCCGCACTGAAGGTCATAAAGCTGGGGAAGCTCCGTTATTTGATATGGTCGAAGGTGCCATAGAAGTGGGAGTAAAAGAGCTAAGTGCTTATGCATTTAGTACCGAAAACTGGAAACGCTCGCCAGAAGAAGTTAAGTTTTTGATGGGTTTTAATAAAGAAGTTTTACGTCGCCGTCGAGATCAGATGAATGAATTAGGTGTTCGGATTCGCTGGATTGGACAAGAGAAAAAACTTTGGACTTCAGTGGTAGATGAGTTGTTAGAAGCAGAAGCATTAACTGCGAAAAACAAAGTGTTAACTTTAAATATGTGTGTTAATTATGGAGGGCGAGCTGAAATTGTCACAGCGGCTGAAGAAATGGCGCGGGATTTCAAACGGGGTAAAGTTTCGAAATTTGATGAGAAGAATTTTGCTAAATACTTGGAATTACCAACTGACGTAGATTTATTCTTGAGATCATCTGGAGAGCAGCGTTTAAGTAATTTCCTTCCATGGCAGAGTGCTTATGCTGAGTTAGTTTTCTTTGATGTGCTCTGGCCAGATGCAGATCGCCGCACTTTGTGGCGTGCAATCGAAGAATATGCTTCTAGAAATAGAAGATTTGGTAAGGCTTAATTTGTTTTAATTAGCCAAGCGTTGCAACTAATAGCCACATACCCAATACACCTGCGCTAGTTGCAGCTAATGTCCAACGTGATGGATGATGAGAATGAGCTTCGGGCAAGATATGTGATGTGGCTACATAAATCACCATTCCGGCAAATAGAGATAGATAAATTGTTACCCAATTGCCTTCGAATGCAACATAAGTGCCAATTGCCGATCCACCAATTCGCGCCACCGCATCAATTAAAAGTAAGTATTTTGAATTACTCTGCCAATGACCAGTTTTAACCAGCATTGAAACCGTATTTAAACCATCACTAAATGCATGCACTAAAAGGGCGATAAAAACTGCAATACCCAAGTTGGTGCTGACTTTAAAGGCCACACCAAGCGCAGCGCCATCTAGAAAAATATGACCTGCCATCGCTAACGCACCAACTCCACCGGCAATTGAACCGTGAGAATGTTCGTGGCTATATTCAGAATCTACTGGTTCGTGGCCACCGAATGATCGCTCTGAAATATGTAGTAGTAAGAAACCTGCCAAAATTGCAACAGATACAGTTGGAACGCCACCAGTGTTTTCAGATTCTGCAAATACTTCTGGCAGCAGATCAAAACCTACAAGCCCTAAAAGTAGACCGGCAGATAGTCCAAGAACTAAATGAAAACGATCTTTCGCCTTTAGCGCGATTAATCCGCCGATTGCGGTTGCGGCGACAGTAAGCGCTGCTAAGAAGATGGCCATGCCGAAAGTATCTCATGCGTATTGAACGGGTAAACTTCACTCATGGTCTAGCAAGCCGCTAGCACCGCCGACAGCCAGCCGGATGGGAGATTCAAATGGCCGCAGATCGTTTAGAGAATATTGTCAGCCTCGCAAAGCGTCGAGGATTTGTTTATCCATCTTCGGAAATTTATGGCGGGCTTCGCGCCTCTTGGGATTACGGACCACTTGGCGTTGAAGTTAAAAATAACGTTAAACGCCAATGGTGGAAATCAATGGTGCAAGGACGCGAAGATGTTGTTGGTCTAGATTCTTGCGTGATTTTAGCTCGCGAAGTCTGGGAAGCTTCTGGTCACGTCGCAACATTCTCTGATCCGCTAACTGAATGCATCTCATGCCATAAACGTTATCGAGCAGATCATTTGGAAGAAGCATTTGCGGCCAAACACAAACGTCAACCAAATTCGCTTGAGGAAGTTAATTGCCCAGCTTGCGGAAATAAGGGTCAATTCACAGTTCCAAAACAATTTTCCGGATTATTAAAAACTTATCTTGGACCAGTTGAAGATGAAAGTGGACTGGCTTATCTGCGTCCTGAAACTGCACAAGGTATTTTTATAAATTACGACCAGGTACAGACTACTTCACGCAAGAAACCTCCTTTTGGAATTGGCCAGATCGGTAAATCTTTCCGTAATGAAATTACGCCAGGAAATTTTATTTTCCGAACCCGCGAATTCGAACAGATGGAGATGGAATTTTTTGTTGTTCCCGGAACTGATGAAGAGTGGCATCAATATTGGATTGATACTCGTATGGCTTGGTATACAGATTTAGGAATTAATCCTGATCGCCTTCGAATTTACGAGCATCCGAAAGAGAAGCTTTCACATTATTCAAAGCGAACAGTGGATATCGAATACAAATTTGAATTCTCTGGCACCGAATGGGGCGAGCTTGAGGGAATTGCTAATCGCACCGATTTTGATTTGAAAGCGCATTCTGCAGCTAGCGGCAAAGATCTCACTTTCTTTGACCAAGAGAAGAATGAACGATGGACACCGTATGTAATTGAACCTGCAGCTGGTGTGGATCGTGCAACTCTTACTTTCTTGATGGATGCTTTCACTGAAGATGAAGCGCCAAATTCCAAGGGCGAAATGGAGAAACGCGCCGTTATGAAACTGGATCATCGTTTAGCTCCGATTAAAGTCGCGGTGCTTCCACTTTCTCGTAATGCAGATTTATCACCAAAGGCTCGAGATTTGGCGGCACAATTACGCAAAACTTGGACTGTTGATTTTGATGATGCTGGTGCCATTGGTCGCCGTTATCGCCGCCAAGATGAAGTCGGTACTCCATTCTGTATTACCGTTGATTTTGAATCATTAGATGATCATGCAGTGACAATTCGTGAACGTGACACCATGGCACAAACTCGTGTGGCAATTGATCAGGTTGAATCTTGGCTAGCACCCAAACTTCTCGGCTGCTAAATCTTCCGCTTCGGGATGGCAACTATCAGGTAGACCCGGCCGTTGTTTTAGCGCCGATGGCGGGAATTACCAATGCGCCATTTAGGCAACTTTGTCGCGAACAAGGTGCGGGATTATTTGTATCTGAGATGGTAACTGCGCGCGCTTTAATTGAAAGACGCGAAGAAACTTTTAGATTAATGAAACCAGGTGCCGGAGAATGGCCTAGAAGTGTTCAACTGTACGGAACTGATCCAAATGTGATGCGCGCAGCAGTAGAGATGATCGGTAAAGAAGATTTAGCTGATCATATTGATATGAATTTTGGATGTCCGGTTCCAAAGGTAACTAGAAAAGGCGGCGGTGCCGCTCTACCTTTTAAACGTAAGTTATTTGCAAATATTGTAAAGAGCGCAGTAGATACCGCAAAACCTTTTGGCATTCCAGTTACGGTAAAGATGCGAATTGGAATTGATAGTGATCACAAAACCTATTTGGAAGCAGCCGATTCTGCAGCTGATGCGGGAGTAATTTGGGTTGCACTGCATGCCCGAACTGCGGAACAGATGTATGAAGGCAAGGCAGATTGGTCTGCTATCTCTAACCTAAAAGAACACTTAAAACCAAAAGGAATTCCAGTCTTAGGAAACGGTGATATTTGGTCGGGCCAAGATGGTGTTCGAATGGTGTCAGAAACCAGTTGCGATGGAGTAGTGGTTGGTCGAGGCTGCCTTGGGCGCCCATGGTTATTTAAAGATTTGGTTAATTCCTTTAATGGCAGTACCGAGCGCTATTTACCAACACTTTTTGAAGTGCGTGAAGTGATGTTCCGACATGGAGAGTTAATCGTCGAATATTTTGAATCTGAAGATCGTGGTTGCAAAGATTTACGTAAACATATGGCTTGGTATTTAAAGGGATTCCGAGTGCCGCGTGAGTTGCGTAGCCAATTTGGCATGATCAGTTCTTTAAAGGAATTTCGCGCACTTTTGGATCAACTTGAAGATCAACCTTACCCACAAGAAGTTGGCGAAAAACCACGTGGACGCACCAGCCATGGACGTACCCCAACCCTTCCAGATGGTTGGTTAAAAGATCCTGATGAATTGGTGCACCTGGAATTAGAAGATGCTTTCAGTGGTGGTTAGGCAAAAGTAGATGTTTAAATTAATTCGTCGCCTAATTTCCACATTCATTTTATTAATTTTCGCGATTCCCGCATTCTTCTTCGCTGAAGTTTGGTATGCCGCTCATTATCCAAAAGTTATTTCAACAGATTATGCGGCTGTAATGGGTGCTGCTCAATACGATGGTCGACCAAGTGATGCACTTGAAGCACGATTAATTGAGGCAAAGCGAATCTATGATGCTGGTTTGGTTAAGAAAATTGTTACGGTAGGCGCAGGTGCGCCAGGTGATCGATATACCGAAGCTCGAGCTGGACGAATCTGGTTGATTCAAAATGGTGTTCCTCGGAACAATGCAATTGAGATTGGCCAAGGACGCGACACGATTCAAAGTGTCAAAGCTTTTACTGATTACTTTAAAAAGAATAATATAAACAACATCGTAATTGTGACCGATCCATATCATTGCAAAAGAGCTACTTATGTCTCCCAAGATTTAGGAATTAAGGCAACCTGTTCGCCAGTAAAAAGTGGACCTTTTTCGTTGACTAATTCATCTATGCGATATTTGTGGCGCGAAGGCAGCGCCTACATTGCTTATCGAACCTTAGAAAAGCTAGGTATTCATGTGAGTGACCACCTAGAAAGTACAGGACTCTCAGCAATTGGTTTAGGTTAGGAATAGGCTAACTACTATGTACGAACTTAGAGATAGCGAACGTTTTATTGCTGAACCGGCAAAACGTCCTGGTCGTACTGAATTTATGCGTGATCGCGCTCGTTTGATCCACTCCGCTGCGCTACGCAGATTGGCAGCTAAAACCCAAGTAGCCGTTCCTTGGGAAAATGATTTTCAACGTACTCGACTTTCACATTCATTGGAATGCGCGCAGATCGGTAGAGAATTTGGTGCATCACTTGGCGCAGATCCGGATTTAATTGATACCGCATGCTTAGCTCATGATTTAGGGCATCCACCTTTTGGCCATAATGGCGAAACCGCACTGGCAGAAGTTGCCAAAGAGATTGGCGGATTTGAAGGAAATGCGCAGACATTTCGAATTCTTACTCGATTGGAAGCAAAAACTTATGACGGTGACAGAAGCGTAGGTTTAAATTTAACGAGAGCTTCACTAGATTCTTGCACAAAATATCCTTGGAGCGCCGAAGTTAATTCTAAAAAATTTGGCGTTTATCAAGATGACATTGAAATTTTTAATTGGATGCGCAAAGGGGCGCCCGAAAATCAAAGAACTTTCGAAGCCCAAATCATGGATTGGTCTGATGATGTGTCTTATTCCGTTCATGATTTCGAAGATGCCATAGTGGCAAGTCAATTAAGCGTGCCTGATATTGAAAGCGATTTAATTGAAATCCACCAAATAATGCAACAAAATTATCTTGAAAGTAGTAAAACTGAAATTGAAGCTGCGCTAGCAAGGCTACAAAATTTATCTTGTTGGCCTAAAGATTTTGATGGTATGCATCGAGACCTAGCAAGGTTAAAAGATTCCACTAGTCAATTAATAGGTAGATTTGTGCTGGAATCAGAGCTAGCCACACGCGAAAAATATGGTCAAGGAGAATTGAAACGATTCGATGCCAATTTAGTGATTCCACGCGACCAATTGGTGGAAGTTGCGCTCTTGAAAGCCATAAGCGCCTTCTACTTAATTCAAGCCCCTGAGGCGCAAGCAAGATATGCGAAGCAGCGAAAAGTAATCTATGAATTGGTAGAGATGATTGAAGATGCCGGTCCTCAAGTTTTAGATACGGTTTTCTTAGATGATTGGCATTCCTCGAAAGAGCCACGCCTGCGAGTAATTATTGATCAAGTAGCCAGCCTTACCGATCCCGCGGCCTACGCACTTCACGCTAGGTTATCTTCATGAGCGGCATGATTCGTAATGAAGATGTGGCTTATGTTCGCGAGAATGTGCGCATCGATGAAGTTGTAAATGATTATCTGCCATTAAAACAAGCAGGCGGAGATCAAAAGAAGGGGCTATGCCCATTTCACGATGAAAAGTCACCTTCATTTCATGTGACGCTTTCGCGAGGATATTTTCATTGCTTTGGCTGTGGCAAAGGTGGCGATGTAATTAAATTCTTGATGGACATCGAACACATTTCTTTTGTCGAAGCCATCGAGAAATTAGCTGGCCGCATTGGTTATCAATTAACTTACGAAGGTGGCAAGTCAAGTGATTACAAACCAGGATTAAAGAGTCGATTAATTGCAGCAAACGAAGCGGCACAAAAATATTATGCAGAACAGCTAAATTCACCGGATGCCCAAGTGGGTAGAGATTTCTTACTTAAACGTGGATTTGAACGTGCTGCTTGTGAAAGTTTTGGTGTTGGTTATGCACCAGATGAATGGGATGCGCTTACCAAATTTCTTCGCTCACAAGGATTTACAGGTGAGGAGTTAGAACTCGCCGGGCTATCAAAAGAGGGTCAGAAAGGATTGATTGATCGATTTAGAAATCGTTTAATTTGGCCAATTCGTAATATCACCGGTGAAGTGGTCGGTTTTGGTGCCCGAAAATTGAGCGAAGATGATCAAGGACCTAAATATTTAAATACTTCGGAAACGCCAATTTATAAGAAGAGCCAAGTGCTTTATGGTTTAGACAAGGCAAAGAAAGAGATAGCAAGTAAGCGACAGGTAGTGGTGGTTGAAGGTTATACCGATGTGATGGCGGCCCATTTGGCAGGCGTAACTACGGCAGTGGCTACCTGCGGAACTGCTTTCGGAGATGACCATATTAAGATTTTGCGCAATTTATTGATGGATGACGATGCTTTCCGTGGCGAAGTTATTTTTACTTTTGATGGGGATGCCGCAGGTCAAAAAGCTGCGCTTCGTGCCTACGATGATGATCAAAAATTTGTAACTCAAACTTTTGTGGCAGTAGAAGCTAGTGGAATGGATCCGTGCGAATTACGTCAGGCACACGGAGATGCAGCGCTTAGAGATTTAGTCGCAAGTCGAATTCCGCTCTTTGAATTTGCTATTCGCACAGAGCTTAAGA
Organism: uncultured Actinomycetes bacterium; assembly: GCA_964471265.1. Classification (GTDB taxonomy): domain Bacteria; phylum Actinomycetota; class Actinomycetes; order Nanopelagicales; family Nanopelagicaceae; genus ZLKRG08. The sequence goes on from CAYYFI010000030.1 coordinate 12,781, forward strand.
AGCATAATCTTCAAACTGCCGAAGGTAGAGTCAATGCATTGACTAATACCGCACCGATGGTGGCAAATATTAAAAATAAAGCGCTTCGCCCAGAGTACGTAAAGCAGTTAGCTCTTTGGTTAGGAATGGATATTGACCCAGTTTTAAGCGCAGTAACTCAAATTGCGGGCAAAGGGTTTTCCGCAAAGAGCGAACCTGTAGTTGGAAATTGGAAACCAGATCCAAAGGAACCAACTTTGATTTTGGAGCGCGAAGTTCTAAAGGCAAAGTTACAAGTGCCAACTTTAACTTCCGGTTGGAATGATTTGCCAGCAAACTCTTTTTCTCATCCTGCTTATCAAGCGCTACGAGGTGCAATTGAAGCGGGTGCACAATTAGAAAATATCGAAAATGAGGATTTAAAATCTTTATTTACTGAGTTATCTGTCGAACCAATTCGAGCTGATGGAGAAATATCAGATCGCTATGTCGAATCAATTATTGCGCGGTTGCACGAAGTTGCTATTTCACGAACCATTGCAGATGCTAAATCTAAATTGCAACGAGTTAATCCGAATGATGCCGAATACGAAGGCTTATTTAGTGAATTAGTTGCGCTGGAATCTCAACGTCGATCTTTGCGCGAAAAGGCGCTGGGCACCATTTAATTACTTATTTAATTCCTTATTTGATACCTAATTTAAGCGATTTTTACCTAATGCCAGCTTGTTGTAGAGTTTGCCCTCGCAGCAATCCCTGATAGCTCAATGGCAGAGCAG
>CAYYFI010000031.1:0-13430 GCA_964471265.1 uncultured Actinomycetes bacterium
TGTTGCCTGATGAAATTGCAGATGTAGTTCATGACATTCTTGGCGCATCTTCTGCACGACTTGGAATCCATTGCCATAACGACACTGGTTGTGCGATTGCAAACTCCATGGCTGCGGTAGCCGCAGGTGCAACACATGTGCAAGGCACAATCAATGGTTACGGCGAGCGTACCGGCAATGCCGATTTAGTTTCGATTATTGCAAATTTAGAGTTGAAGAAAGATAAGAAATTATTACCTGATAATTTACTTCGCGAATCTTTCCGAATTTCACATGCCATTGCAGAAGTTACCAATGTAAAACCATCTGCTCGGCAACCTTATGTTGGAGTATCAGCATTCGCCCATAAAGCAGGGTTGCATGCATCAGCCATTAAAGTAGATCCAAATCTTTATCAGCATGAAGATCCATCAAGTGTTGGAAACGACATGCGCATGTTGGTCTCTGACATGGCTGGCCGCGCTTCAATCGAACTTAAGAGCCAAGAGCTAGGTGTGGACTTAGGTGGCGACAAAGAGTTAATCACACGAATTGTTGAGCGAGTTAAAGAAATGGAAGCCAAAGGCTTTACCTTTGAAGCAGCTGATGCCTCTTTTGAATTATTAGTACGCGAAGAGATTGCAAAGAAACGTCCAACATTCTTCAACGTACAACACTGGCTAACTAGTGTGGAAAGCGATGCTGATGGCAGCATCGTCACCAAAGCGGAAGTAACTGTTTCTGCCAATGGTGAATCACTTGTTTGCACAGGAACTGGAAATGGTCCAGTTAATGCCTTTGATACTGCACTTCGTTCTGGTTTGCTAAAGCTATATCCAGAATTAGCAGAGTTGGAACTTACCGATTATAAGGTTCGCATCTTGGAAGGTCGACTGGGAACTGGCGCGATTACCCGCGTATTAGTGGAAACTTCAGATAAAAATGGATCTTGGAACACTGTTGGTGTGCACGAAAACGTGATTGCGGCATCGGCGATGGCACTTGAAGATGCGTTAACTTTCGGCTTAATACGTCAAGGACGTATTCCTCAGTAAACTTGCTTCATGCAAAACGCGATTGAAGCATTTACTTCATATCTAAATCGCGACCGATCTCTATCTGATAACACCATTCGCGCATATGTCGGAGATCTTGAATCTTTGGCTTCACATTTAAGTGCGCTCGGTGTATCCGAAATAAACTCCCTTAATATCAGTCACTTAAGAAGCTGGTTAGCTAATCAACAGAGCAAGGGCGCATCGCGTACCACGCTTTCTAGGCGTGCGACTACGGCAAAGTTATTTACTAAATGGGCTTTTAAAGCCGGATTATTAACCAGCGATGTTGGTTTTAATTTAGCAACTCCTAAAGCGCATCGAGTATTACCAGAAATTGTGGATGCAAAAACTGCAGATATTGCTATGCAAGCGCTGGAAGCGGTTGCAGCAGAAACTGGCGAATTAACTGCGGTTAGAAATTTGGCAATGGTAGAGATGCTTTATGCATCTGGCGCCCGTGTTTCTGAGTTATGCGGATTAGATATAAAAGATGTTGATTATGAACGCCAGACAATTAGAGTAATTGGTAAAGGCAGTAAAGAGCGAGTAGTACCAATTGGGCGTCCGGCGGTAGCTGCGCTAGAAAAATGGTTAGCAGTGCGTGCGCAAATGGCAAATGAAAAAAGCGGCAGCGCACTCTTTCTTGGTGCGCGAGGTAAACGAATCGATCAACGTCAGGTGCGAGAAGTTGTCTACCAAACAATTGAATTGGGCCCGCATGCTTTGCGACATTCTGCAGCGACTCACCTTTTAGAAGGTGGCGCAGATTTGCGCACAGTCCAAGAAATTCTTGGCCACGCCTCACTATCTACCACTCAGATTTATACTCACGTTTCGGCAGAGCGCTTACATTCGGCATTTAAGCAGGCACATCCACGTGCTTAAAAATACTTTGGTAATTATTCCAACTTACAACGAAGCAGGATTTATTCACAAACTACTTTCTGATCTATTCACGCTGAATTTAGATGTTTTAGTGGTAGATGATGGTTCAAGCGATGGCACAATAAATTTAGCTAAAACTGTTGATACTCAAGGTAATCAAATTAATTTTCTAACTAGAGATACGAAATTGGGATTAGGTAGCGCATATCGATCCGGATTTGCATGGGCGCTAAAAAATGGTTACGAACGAATCATTCAAATGGATGCAGATGGCTCACATCAAGTTAATGACTTGCAAGCAATGCTCCGTTACAGCGATGAAAATCCCGAAGTGGAATTAATCATTGGCTCCAGATGGATTGCAGGTGGCGCGATTGAAAATTGGAGTAAGTTCCGCGAGCTGCTATCAAGAAGTGCCAATCGTTATACCCAAATAATGTTGCAATTGGGCGTTCGTGATGCCACCGCTGGATTTAGAATTTATAAATCGCCCTTAATTCAACGCATGAGAGTCGAAAGCGTTAAAAGCGAGGGCTACTGCTTCCAAATAGAGATGACCAGGGCTGCGCAAAGCGTGCAGGCGCTGATTGCGGAATATCCGATAACTTTTAAAGAGCGCGAAACAGGCAGCAGCAAGATGTCATCCCAGATTGTGATCGAAGCGATGTGGCGCGTAACGATCTGGGGATTTAAGCGGATTTTCACGCGTAGCTCGCGGTAATTGGCACCCTCAATTCACAGGTAGAATTTCGCCCGCACTGAGTTGCTTAGGCAAATCAGTGACATCACAGCACTAACCGTCCAGATAGTTAATTAGCAATCTGTTCCGGGAAAGCGATTCGGTCTGAATCTAAAAAATTCAGCGCTCGCTACCAGTGCGAGGGAGCCAAACAAATTGTTTAGCTCAACAACCGAGTGCAGTTTCGAGGAGATTCGAAACTGAAAAAGGAGCGTGCCCAAGTGGCAGTAGTAACAATGCGCGAACTCCTCGACAGCGGTGTTCACTTCGGACATCAGACACGTCGATGGAATCCAAAGATGAAGCGTTTTATTTTCACAGAACGCAATGGCATCTACATTATCGACATCCAGCAGTCATTGGGTCTAATCGATTCAGCATATGAATTCGTTAAGGACACAGTTGCTAAGGGTGGCAACATTCTTTTCGTTGGAACCAAGAAGCAAGCACAAGAACCAATCATTCAACAGTCACAGCGCGTAGGTATGCCATCTGTTACTGAACGTTGGTTGGGCGGCATGCTGACTAACTTCCCAACTGTTTACAAGCGCATCCAGCGTCTAAAGGAATTGGAAGCACTTGAAGCAGCAAATGATCAGCTGCTAACAAAGAAGGAACTTCTGGTACTTCGCCGCGAACGCGAAAAGCTAACCAAGAACCTTGATGGTATTCGCAACATGACCAAGCTGCCTGCAGCAATCTGGGTAGTAGATACCAAGAAGGAACACCTTGCAGTTCAAGAAGCTAAGAAACTGGGCATTCCAGTAATTGCAATTTTGGATACCAATTGCGATCCAGACGAAGTTGATTACAAGATTCCTGGTAACGATGATGCAATCCGTTCAATTGGTTTGTTAACTCGCGTTATCGCTGATGCGATTGCAGCAGGATTACAAGCTCGCAGTGCACATGTTAAGGAAGAGAGCAAGCAAGCAGAGGTTGCAGAAGGCGAACCTCTAGCTGATTGGGAGAAGGAAATTCTCGAAGGAGCAACTGAATCAAAGTGAGTTACACAGCAGAAGATGTAAAGCGTTTACGTGAAGCAACTGCAGCCGGAATGTTGGATTGCAAGAAGGCGCTAGATGAAGCAAATGGCGACTTCGATAAGGCAGTTGAAATCATTCGTGTTAAAGGGCTTAAGGGTGTTACCAAGCGCGAAGGTCGCGCAACTTCTAATGGTTTAGTAGTTGCAAAATCTTCAGGTGATCTTGGCGTGATGCTCGAACTAAACTGCGAAACTGATTTCGTGGCTAAGGGCGATCGTTTCCAAGCGCTAGGTGATGAATTGGTTGATCATTTACTTAAGACCAAGAGTGCAGATGTTGCTGCATTCCTGTCTTCAGAGATTGCACCAGGTCGTTCAGTTCAACAGCATGTTGATGAAGCAAATGCAACACTAGGTGAGCGCATCGAAGTTCGTCGCGTAACAGTTTACGAAGGTGGACCAGTTGGTATTTATCTTCATAAAACCAGCCCAGATTTGCCACCACAAGTTGGCGTGTTAATTCAGCTAACCAAGGATGCAGTTGAAGTTGGTCGCGATGTTGCTCAGCACATTGCAGCTTTTGCACCGCAATTCGTAAATCGCGATCAGGTTCCAGCGGAGTTAATCGAAAACGAACGTCGTATTGCAGAAGAGACAGCCCGCGAAGAGGGCAAGCCAGAAGCTGCGCTTTCAAAGATTGTTGAAGGCCGTGTTACTGGTTTCGTTAAAGAAGTTTCACTTCTTGAACAAGCCTTCGCAAAGGATGCCAAGAAGACTGTGCAGCAGATTCTTGATGAGGCGCAAACTGCGGTTAAAGCCTTCTCACGTTTCCGCGTCGGTCAGTAATAAACTAACTTCTAGCTAGACACTAGAAGCAGAGATTTAAAGATAAGGAGCGCTCATGCCAAGTTATGGAAGAGTGCTCCTTAAACTTTCTGGTGAAGTATTTGGCGGCGAAAAGGGCATCGGTGTAGATCCTGATGTCGTACAGACAATTGCTAAGCAAATTGCAGATGTTGTAAAAGCCGGAACTCAAGTCGCAATTGTGGTCGGTGGCGGTAATTATTTCCGTGGCGCCGAACTACAGACACGTGGCATGGAACGTTCTCGCGCAGATTACATGGGCATGCTTGGTACCGTAATGAATTGTTTAGCGCTACAAGATTTCCTTGAAAAACAAGGTGTAGATACCCGTGTGCAAACCGCTATTTCCATGGGACAAGTTGCAGAACCTTACATTCCACGTCGCGCAATCAGACATTTAGAAAAAGGTCGCGTAGTTATTTTCGGCGCTGGCGCTGGAATGCCATTCTTTACTACCGATACCGTAGCTGCGCAGCGCGCACTTGAAATTGGCGCGAATGCACTTTTACTTGCCAAGAGTGGAGTAGATGGTGTCTACAACGCGGATCCACGTAAAGATAAGAACGCAACTAAATTCGACACCATTTCTTATGATGAAGTACTTTCAAAATCACTTGCCGTTGCTGATGCCGCTGCTTTTAGCCTCTGCCGCGAAAATAAATTACCAATCGTGGTCTTTGATTTAATGAATAATGGAAATATTGCTCGCGCTGTTAAGGGCGAGAAAATCGGAACTTTAGTTAATTGAAAGTTAACTAGGAATAAAAAAGGAAACCCAATGAGCGACATAACCACCGTTATGAATGACGGCGTTAATAAGATGAATAAAGCGGTAGATGTAGCTAAGGAAGATTTAGCATCCATCCGTACCGGTCGCGCTCATCCATCGCTATTTAACAAAGTAATTGTTGATTATTACGGCGCGCCGACTGCACTTAATCAATTGGCGACTGTGCAGATTCCAGAAGCGCGTGTTGCCATCATTAATCCATTTGATAAAGGCGCTACCGCATCTATCGAAAAAGCGTTACGTGAATCAGATTTAGGTGTAAATCCAAACAATGATGGCGTATCAATTCGCATTAACTTTCCGCAGTTGACTGAGGAAAGACGCAAGGAATACATCAAAGTTGCTAAATCCAAGGGCGAAGATGCCAAAGTCGCGATACGTAATATCCGTCGCTCAGTAAAAGAAGCACTTGAGAAGATGGAAAAAGATGGCGCAATTTCCAAAGATGATCTTGCTCGTGCTGAAAAAGAATTAGAAAAGCACACCGGCGATCACACTGCAAAAATAGACGAGCTTCTAAAGCATAAAGAAGCCGAACTTCTTGAGGTTTAGTTAAACCAAATGTCAGATCTGCACGCAATTAATGATGCGATTAATAAGCGCGCAGGGCGCAAATTATTGCCATCAATTGCGACCTCGCTCTCTTTAATGGCTGGAGTGTGGGCGCTTCTTAAATATTTTCCTGCAGGATTTGCTGCGTTGGTCGCACTTGCCCTGGTCTTAGCAATTAAAGAGTTGGCGCATGCATTCTCATCAACCGACACCTATGTTTCAAAGCGATCCTTGATGCTTTCATCAATTGGTCTATCTGCTGGCGCATGGGTCGCAGGAATTCGAGGATTAGCAATCGGTTTAGCAATTTCTCTAGTTTTAATGTTGGTTCTTTTACTTCGTCGCGGAACTCAAGGTTTTGTATCAAGTGCAAGCGCTTCGGTCTTTGCACTTGTTTATCTGCCATTTTTAACTGGATTCTTAATTCTCTTAGCCAGACCATCTAATGGTTTAGCACAGATCATGGTCTTTGTAATTTTAGTTGCAAGTAATGACACCTTTGCATATGTGACTGGTGTGCTAATCGGTAAACACCCAATGGCGCCAACGATTTCACCTAAGAAAACTTGGGAAGGTTTAGCTGGTTCCATTATTTTTACGACCGTACTTGGTTACCTAACATTCGATGGCATTTTGAATTTAAATCCATGGGTTGGCGCGGCAACTGGTCTGTTAATAGTTTTCACCGCTACAACTGGCGATTTAATTGAATCTGCAATTAAGCGCGACTTTGCCATTAAAGATATGGGGAATTTACTGCCAGGACATGGCGGCGTAATGGATCGCTTAGATTCCATTGTTACTTCGGCACCGGCACTTTGGTTGGTACTTGAGTTAGTTAAGCATTACTCATGAGTGAATCCTCAAAGGTTTTTCTCGAGTTTCAAGAGCCAAAACAGCAGAAAAAAGCGCCAAAACACCTTGCTGATATGAGCAAGGAAGAACGCAAAGCCTTATGCGCCGAATTAGGAATTCCAACTTTTCGCGCCAACCAAGTAGCAGTCCATTACTTCACACATTTGGAGACTGATCCGGAAAAGTGGAGCGATATACCTGCTGACCTTCGCCAAAAATTAGCTGATTCATTTACTCCAAAATTAATGGAATTAGTTCGCACGCTGCAGACTGATAATGGTTTGACACGTAAAGATCTCTGGAAATTACACGATGGCACTTTGGTGGAATCGGTGTTAATGAAATATCCAGATCGCGCAACGGTCTGCATCTCATCGCAAGCAGGTTGTGGCATGGCCTGTCCATTCTGTGCCACGGGCCAAGGTGGATTGAAGCGAAACTTAACCGCCGGAGAAATTACTGAACAGATAGTGCAAGCTGCTCGACTATGCGCATCTGGCGAAATGGGCGGCGAACCAATTCGACTTTCAAATATCGTGTTTATGGGAATGGGCGAACCGCTAGCTAATTACAAAGCAGTAGTACAGACAATTCGTAATATCACTTCGCCAAATCCAGATGGACTTGGAATCTCTGCACGTTCGGTAACTTTATCGACAGTGGGGCTGGTCAATGGTGTAGAAAAATTTACCGAAGAAGGGCTGCCAGTTACTTTGGCAGTTTCTTTACATACTCCAGATGATGAACTTCGAGATTCCTTGGTGCCGATAAATACTCGCTATAAAGTCCGTGAAATATTGGCGGCTGCAGATGCTTATGCCAAAAAAACTGGCAGACGTTATTCAATTGAGTATGCGTTAATTAAGGATATTAATGATCAAGCTTGGCGCGCGGATTTATTAGGTAAATTGCTCAAGAGCAGAAATGCGCACGTAAATTTAATTCCGCTAAATCCAACCCCTGGTTCAAAATGGACTGCATCGCGGCCTGAGGACCAAAAGGAATTTGTTCGAGTTTTAGAAAGTTATGGCGTGCCAGTCACAGTTCGTGATACTCGCGGACGCGAAATCGATGGTGCGTGTGGCCAATTAGCCGCAAGCGAAGGTTCCAAAAAGTAAGCTGAAATACTAAAGTAGCGCGCATGGAAAAAATTGCGAACTTCATTAATGGTAAATCTGTCCCATCAACTTCTGGAGAAACTACCAAGATAGTTGATCCTTCAACCGGACAGGCATATGCCGAAGCTGCTAAATCCAACCAGGCAGATATTGATGCGGCAATGAAAGCAGCCGCGACTGCATTTGAAGATTGGAAAGATACCACTCCATCAGAACGTCAACGCGCGCTTCTTAAGATTGCAGATGCAATTGAAACTCGCGCCGAAGAATTTATTGCAATTGAATCTAAGAACACTGGTAAACCACTAGGCCTAACTGCATCTGAAGAGATCCCACCAATGGTTGATCAAATTCGCTTCTTTGCTGGCGCAGCTCGCAATCTAGAAGGTAAATCAGCCGGCGAATATATGCGCGGCATGACTTCATTTATTCGTCGCGAACCAATTGGTGTTTGCGCGCAGGTCACGCCATGGAATTATCCAATGATGATGGCAGTATGGAAGTGGGCGCCGGCAATTGCAGCTGGCAACACTGTGGTACTAAAACCATCTGATACCACGCCAATGTCCACAGTATTCATGGCAAATGTAATGAGTGAATTTCTACCAGCTGGTGTTATCAATGTTGTAACCGGTGAACGTGAAACTGGACGTGCATTAATCGAACATGCAACACCAGCGATGGTTTCAATCACTGGTTCTGTTCGAGCAGGTATGCAAGTAGCAGAGAGCGCATCAAAATCACTTAAGCGCGTACATCTTGAATTAGGCGGCAAAGCACCAGTTGTGGTTTTCGCAGATGCTGATTTAGCAAGTGCAGCTGAGACCATCGCAATTACCGGTTTCTTTAATGCGGGACAAGATTGCACCGCAGCTACTCGCGTGATTGTTGAGGAGAGCGCATACGCTGAATTTGTCGAGTTACTTGCACATCAAGCTAAAGGACTTAAAACTGGTGCGCCATCCGAAGATGATGCGCTCTTTGGTCCAGTAAATAATGCCAATCAATTAGCTCGAGTTACTGGTTTTCTAAATGAAGTTCCATCGCATGCAAAAGTAGTTGCAGGTGGTAAGCAAGTGGCTCGCGATGGCTTCTTTATCGAACCTACTGTTATCGCAGATTTAAAGCAGAGCGATCGTCACATTCAAGAAGAGATTTTTGGTCCAGTTATCACGGTTCAGAAATTTAAAGATGAAGCGGAAGCGATTCGAATGGCTAATGGCGTTGAATACGGGTTGGCATCATCGGTTTGGACCAGCAACCATGGACGCGCGATGCGCCTGGCTAAAGCCTTTGACTTCGGATGCGTCTGGATTAACTGCCATATTCCATTGGTCGCTGAGATGCCTCACGGTGGATACAAGCGAAGCGGTTATGGCAAAGATTTAAGTAGCTATGGATTCGAGGATTACACCCGAATTAAGCACGTCATGACCAATCTCAACGCATAACTGGCAAGAAATTTCTCTTAATTTCCCGTAAAGGGGGTTAGGATTTCCGCGTATCACGCCGTTAACGTCACGAAAGGCTGTCAATGTCAGTAGAAAAGTCCGAATCGGATTCAATGCTTAATGAATTAAAAGCGATGGCAAAATCAAATGTATCTCGTCGTTCAGTTTTAGCTGGAGCAGGTGCGTTAGGCGCAGGTTCATTACTTGCAGCATGTGGTGGCGGAGGCGGATCAGATGCCGATGTCCGTTGGGGCAACTGGACGCTTTATTTAGATTATGACAGCGATAAGAAGGTCTATCCAACTCTTGAAGAGTTTACTGCGCAGACCAAAATCAAAGTTAAGTATTTAGAAGATTACAACGACAACGATGAATTTTATGGAAAAGTTCAAGGACAATTAAAGTTAAAGAAAGATATTGGTTACGACCTAATCTGCCCAACTGACTGGATGGCAGCTCGCTATATCCGTCTTGGTTATGCGCAGAAGTTAGATAAAGCGAATATTCCAAACGCCAAGAACATTTTGCCGGCGCTCGCAAGCGTACCTTTTGATACCGGTCGTGATTACTCACTTACTTGGCAGGGCATCATGGGCGGTTTCACTTGGAACAAAGAGAAACTTCCAAAAGGCGTTCATACACTTGATGAACTTTTTGCACCAGCTAACAAAGGCAAAATTGAAGTACTTACTGAACTTCGCGACACTGTCGGTGTCATCATGTTGGCACAAGGTGTAGATATAACTAAGTTCACTGCTGACGAATATGCCAATGCGCTTGACTTCTTGCAGAAGAAAATTGCTGATGGATTTATCCGCCAAGTTAAAGGCAATGATTACAAGGAAGATTTGATTTCTGGCGATGCAGTTGCAGTTATCGGTTGGTCTGGCGATGCCTTCCAGCTTGCAGCTGAAAATGATGGCAAGTTCGAATTTGCAATTCCAGAATCAGGCGGAACCATCTCTGCAGATAACTTTATTGTTCCAAGCACAGTTACTGCAGAAACCAAGCCAAAGGTGGAAGAGTTAATTAACTACTACTACGACCCAATGGTGGCGGCAAAGGTGGCGGCATATGTTAATTACATTTGCCCAGTTGAAGGCGCACAGGCAGCCATGGAGAAAGTAGATCCAACATTAGTAAACAATGAATTGATCTTCCCAACTGCGAAGACCCAATCATTACTACATGTTTTCCGTAACTTAACTCCTGCTGAAGAAACTGAGTTCACTGATGCTTTCCAAAAGGCGACTGGTAACTAAGTCACGTGGCAATTGCTACTGCGCGAGGCGATCTCAAGTTAGCTAACATCACCAAAACTTATGGTGATTTCACAGCGGTAAATGATTTATCGTTAACCATTCCAGAAGGTTCTTTCTTTGCACTTTTAGGACCATCTGGTTGTGGAAAGACCACAACGCTTCGCATGATTGCTGGTCTTGAAGATCCAACTGCTGGCACTTTGCATTTAGGTGCGCAAGATATTACCCAGCTTCGTCCATACCAGCGACCTATCAATACCGTATTCCAAAACTACGCGCTATTTCCGCATCTTTCGATCTTTGAAAACGTAGCTTTTGGTATGCGCCGTCGCGGAATAAAAGATGTTAAATCAGAAGTAGAACGAGTTTTAAAATTAGTCGAACTTCCACATTTAGCAGATCGCAAGCCAACACAGCTATCTGGTGGTCAACAGCAGCGCATTGCACTTGCTCGCGCCATTGTTAATAAGCCTGCGTTATTGCTGCTTGATGAGCCACTTGGCGCGCTGGATTTAAAACTTCGTCGCCAGATGCAGATTGAATTAAAGTGGATTCAAACTCAAGTAGGTCTTACCTTCGTACATGTAACTCACGATCAGGAAGAGGCCATGACTATGGCCGACACCATCGCAGTTATGAACGAAGGTCGCATCGAACAGATGGGCACACCTGAAGATTTATATGAATCTCCAAAGACGGCATTCGTAGCTAACTTTTTAGGACAATCAAACTTAATTCGCGGCACCATCAGCGGTAGCGATGGTGAAAACAATGTCGTAGAGGTACATGGCCAGAAGATCGCACTTCCAAAGAACCGTACCTTTACCAATTCCAATAACGTTTTATTTGGAATTCGCCCAGAGAAGATTGATATTGACCTAGAGAACGAACGCGCGGATGGCAATGTGTTGCGTGGCGGCAAAGTCGTTGACGTTTCTTTCGTAGGCGTATCAACACAGTATCAAGTTGAAATGCCATGGGGCCAGGAACTTATGGTCTTCGAACAGAACGATGGCACCACTCCGATGCTGGAATTGGGAGATCTGGTTCGTCTGCAATGGATGCCTAAGTTCACCTTTGGATTAGATGGCGCGCAAGATGCTGATGCTGGATCAGAAGTAAATCCAGAAGAGTAATGGCATTTCTTCACGCAGCCGCAAGTCACGTTAAAGGAAGTGGCCTTAAGAAAGGCCGCCTGCCGTATTTATTACTCGCACCTGGCCTAATCTTTTTATTCACTTTCTTTATTCTGCCAATTGCTAATTTAGCGACTACTTCAACGCAGACTCCAGCAGGAGAGACCGGTGTTTATGAACAGACTTGGCAATTCTCTAATTACCTCACTGCATTTACTGAGAATAAAGAACAGTTTGGCCGTTCATTTTTATATGCATTTTTAACAACTATTTTGGCGCTTGCAATTGCTTATCCACTTGCATATGCCATCGCATTTAAATCAGGAAAATATAAGAATGTACTTTTGGTTTTAGTAGTTGCACCGTTCTTTACCTCATTTCTACTCCGCACAATTGCGTGGAAGCAGATACTTGGTGAAGAAGGTCCCGTGGTTCAGACACTTCGCACGCTACATATAATTTCACCGACCACCACGCTGACCGCATCTGCATTTGCAGTGGTATCCGGTATGACTTACAACTTTCTACCATTTATGACTTTGCCACTTTATTCATCGCTAGAACGCATTGATCCGCGCACCCTAGAAGCGGCAGGGGATTTATATTCGAATGCATTTACCACTTTCCGCAAAGTTACCTTTCCGCTTTCACTTCCAGGAGTAGTTGCCGGAACGTTGCTTACCTTTATTCCAGCAGCCGGTGACTATGTAAATGCAGCGATTTTAGGTAATCCGCAGACCAAGATGCTCGGAAATGTGATCGACTCAAAATTCTTCAAAGTCGTGGATTATCCAACTGCTGCAGCGCTCTCATTTATGTTGATGTTTGCCATTCTGATTTTGGTTTCGGTTTATATCCGCCGCGCAGGAACGGATGAATTGGTATGACCAAACTCTGGCGCTGGTTCGGAAATAATTTAATTCGTATCTATGCCGTACTCGGATTTACCTACCTATTCATTCCAATTGCATACACCTTTGCATTCTCTTTTAATGATGCCGGTAAATCCAACTTAGTTTGGAAAGGCTTTACCTTCGCTAATTGGCAGAATCCATGCGGTGCGCCAGATGTGTGTACTGCGCTCGGTAATTCAATTCAAGTTGGCCTAATTGCAACTGTATTCGCCACTTTACTTGGCACCCTTATTGCATTTGCACTTGGTCGCCATTCATTTAAAGGTCGCTCATCCACCAATCTTTTGATCTTTTTACCTATGGCCACACCTGAAGTTGTAATGGGTGCCTCACTACTTGCAATGTTTTTATCATTCCAAATCAATCCTGGCTTTATGACTACCGTGATTGCTCACACCATGTTCTGTATTTCGTTCGTAGTGGTCACCGTAAAAGCTCGTATCGCATCTCTTGATCCAAGACTCGAACAAGCCGCGATGGATCTTTACGCAAATGAATTTGAAACTTTCCGTCGCGTAACTTTGCCTCTGGTGATGCCAGGTATTGCTGCAGCTGCGCTACTTGCGTTCTCTTTGTCTTTCGATGATTTCATCATCACCAACTTCAACTCTGGCACCATGATGACCTTCCCAAAGTTTGTGTATGTCTCAAGTGCCCGTGGAATTCCACCACAGGCAAATGTCATCGGTTCAATGATGTTCTTTATTGCATTGGCAATCGTGGTGGCCGGCCAAATTGTTGGCAGAAAGAAAAAACGCGCATGACCAACCACGGCAATATGTATGGACCAGATTTCACTTTTCTAGGTATTGGACGCTGCGATCTAGATAAACCCGATACAT
>CAYYFI010000032.1:0-13260 GCA_964471265.1 uncultured Actinomycetes bacterium
GCAGATTACGATGTTAAGAAAGCAGAAACCGGAATTATTTATATCGATGAAATCGATAAGGTGGCTCGCAAAGCAGAGAATCCATCAATTACCCGCGATGTTTCAGGCGAAGGTGTGCAACAAGCACTACTCAAGATTTTAGAAGGAACTGTCGCATCAGTGCCACCTCAAGGTGGACGTAAGCATCCACATCAAGAATTTATTCAAATAGATACCACCAATGTTTTATTTATTGTGGGCGGTGCATTTGCTGGTCTTGAAAAAATTGTAGAAGGCCGCGCTGGAAAATCTGGCGTTGGATTTAACGCGCCACTTCGCACTGCAGAAGATCGCGAAGCTGCGGATGTTTTTGCGGATGTAATGCCTGAAGATTTACTAAAATTCGGCTTGATTCCAGAGTTTATTGGACGCCTGCCAGTTATCACCTCAGTTTCAAATTTGGATAAGCATGCTTTAATTCAAATTCTCACTGAACCAAAGAATGCGCTAGTTCGTCAGTATCAAAAGTTATTTGAATTAGATGATGTCCAATTGGAATTCGAAAATGAATCGCTAGATGCAATCGCAGAGCTTGCACTTAAGCGTGGAACTGGTGCTCGTGGACTACGTGCCATCATGGAACATGTATTGCTAGGCGTGATGTATGACATTCCTGGACGTGAAGATGTTGAAAAGGTAATCGTTACTGCAGATTGCATTAATAATGATGCACAGCCGAAGATCGTGCTGCGAAGCGCAAAATCCAAGCGCACCGAAGAGAAAAGCGCTTAACGCATCTAGTTAAGTATCACAATATTTCTACTCTAGAATAACGCGCTATGACGCGTGAATTACCAACAGGTTTTGTACCTGCTGACATCGAAGCGCCGCTATATAAAAAGTGGCTCGATGCTGGTTATTTCACCGCAGATGCAAAATCTGAAAAACCTGCTTTTGCAATTGTCATTCCGCCACCAAACGTCACTGGCTCTCTTCATATAGGTCACGCACTCGATCACACACTTCAAGACACTTTAGTGCGCATGAAACGCATGAAAGGTTTTGAGACTCTTTGGTTACCTGGAATGGACCATGCTGGTATTGCGACACAGAATGTTGTTGAACGCCAATTAGCTGCGCAAGGTAAATCACGTCATGATTTTGGCCGCGAAGAATTTGTTAAGAAAGTTTGGGAATGGAAAGCCGAATCTGGCGGAGCGATTCTTGGACAGATGAAACGACTTGGCGATTCTGTAGATTGGACGCGCGAAGCATTCACCATGGATGCCAACTTATCGCGCGCAGTGTTAACAATCTTCAAGAGACTTTACGATCAAGAATTGATTTATCGAGCTGAACGAATCATTAATTGGTGCCCTCGTTGCTTGACCGCGTTGTCAGATATCGAAGTTGATCATCATGATGTTGATGGTGAATTTGTGCAGATCCGCTATGGACGTGATGATGACGAAAATCAGATATTTATCGCTACCACTCGCCCCGAAACCATGCTTGGCGATGGTGCGGTTGCGGTTAATCCAAATGATGACCGCTACAAGCACATGATTGGCAAGTCAGTTCGACTTCCATATGTAAATCGCATGATTCCAATCATCGCGGACGAGTTAGTAGATCCAGAATTCGGAACTGGTGCAGTTAAAGTAACTGCCGCTCATGATCCAAATGACTTTGAAATGGGAATTCGTCATGGAGTTCCAATGATTATCATCATGAATGAAAATGGCGTGATGGAAGGTACCGGCACCAAATTTGATGGCATGGATCGGTTCGATGCGCGTCGCGCGGTAGTAGAAGAGCTACGTAAAGATGGATATTTGGGTTGGGAGAAGCGTCCTTACTCTCACAGCGTTGGACATTGTTCACGTTGCCAAACCATTGTTGAACCTCGTTTATCTCTGCAATGGTTTGTGAAAGTTGCGCCACTAGCGAAGGCAGCTGGTGATGCAGTTAGAAATGGCAAAGTAAAGATTTCACCAACAGAAATGGAACCACGTTATTTTGAATGGGTAGATGGGATGCATGATTGGTGTATTTCTCGTCAATTGTGGTGGGGACATCGAATTCCAGTTTGGTATGGACCAGATGGTGAAGTGAAAGTTGTTGGACCAGATGAAAAAGCACCTGAAGGTTGGACACAAGACGAAGATGTTCTTGATACCTGGTTTTCTTCAGCTCTATGGCCGTTTTCAACTCTAGGTTGGCCAGATAACACCGATGATTTAAAGAAGTTCTATCCAAACTCAGTATTAGTTACTGGTTATGACATTTTATTCTTCTGGGTAGCGCGCATGATGATTTTCGGTTTGTTTGCAATGGATGGCAAACAACCTTTCGACACCATTGTGTTACATGGTTTAGTACGCGATAAATTTGGTAAGAAAATGTCCAAATCAAAGGGCAACGTAGTTGATCCGCTGGAATTTATGGACAAATATGGTTCTGATGCACTTCGTTTCTCACTTGCGCGCGGTTCTAATCCTGGTGCTGATCAAGCGTTAGCAGAGGAGTGGATTGGCGGAGCGCGCAATTTCGCAACCAAGTTGTGGAATGCAACTCGATTTGCTTTGATGAATGGTGCGACAGTTGCAGGTACGCTTCCGGATTACAAATCATTAAACGCTATTGATAAATGGATACTAAGTCGCTTAAACGAAACTATTGCAGAAGCAGATCAATTACTTGAATCATTTGAATTTGCAAAAGCATCTGAATTGATTTATCACTTTGCATGGGATGATCTATGCGATTGGTACCTAGAACTTTCAAAGGATGCGTTTCAAAAAGGCGATGCTGCTAATACCAAACGAGTTTTAGGACATGTGTTGGATCAATTACTTCGATTAATGCATCCAATCATGCCTTTTATCACCGAAGAACTTTGGACTACCTTGACGGATCAAGAGTCATTGGTAATAGCTAGTTGGCCAATAGCTGATAAATCAGCCATTGATAAGGCTTCCGAAAAGATTGTGAGCCAACTACAGGAAGTAATCACTGAAGTGCGCCGATTCCGAAATGACCAAGGTATTAAAACAAGTCAGAAAATCCCAGGTCGTTTAGTCGTTCCAACCGAACTTGCACCTTATGCCGCAGGCGCAGAATTCCTATTAAAAATGGAGACTGGCGATTTCACACCGTCCGCAAAATTAGAGATCGGTTCTATTCGGGCAGAGTTTGATTTAACCGGCTCCATAGATGTAGCAGCCGAACGTGCGCGTTTAAATAAAGATTTGGCAACCGCAGAGAAAGATCGCGCAACCGCAACTGCAAAATTAGGCAACGAAGGGTTCATGGCTAAAGCTCCAGAGAACGTTGTCGCCGAAATTCGCGAAAGATTAAATAAATGTGATCAAGATATTGAACGAATCAAGGCGCAATTAGCCTCACTTCCAGTATGAACTCTGTAGAAGATAAAGAGCGCTTAGCTGCGATTGAAAACTCACTGTTGGCGCGATGGCCAGAAACCAGAATTCAACCTTCATTAGATCGCATCGCTTTACTATGTGATGCGCTTGGTTCACCACAACTTTCATATCCAACAATTCATATCGGTGGCACCAACGGTAAAACTTCAACAACTAGATTTATTGATTCTTTACTTTATGCACACGGACTACGTACTGGCAGATTCACCAGTCCACATTTAGAAGATTTTAGGGAACGAATTTGTATTAATGGCGATTTAATTGATGCACAAGAATTGATTTTCAATTTCAATGATATCTCTGCATATTTTGATTTTGTGGACTCTAAATCAGCAAATCCAATCTCATTCTTTGAGGCCGTGACTGGACTGGCAATGGCATCATTTGCCGAACATCCAGTTGATGTGGGGATTTTTGAAGTAGGAATGGGTGGGCAATGGGATGCCACTAACATCATTCAACCAAGCGTTGCAGTAATAACTCCGATTGGTATGGATCATATGGAGTATTTAGGCAATACCTTGGGCGAAATCGCACATACTAAAGCTGGCATTTTAAAAGCTAATTCATACGCAGTGCTCTGCCAACAAGAGCCAGAAGTTGCCAAGATTTTGCTAGCTCGCGCTGCAGAACTAGGAATGGAAGTGGCACGCGAAGGAATCGAATACGAAGTGATGTCTCGACAGATGGCGGTTGGAGGTCAGCTATTAACAATTCGTGGCACCAAGGATGTTTACTCAGATTTATTTCTACCTTTACATGGCAAACATCAAGCAGCAAATGCAGCTGCAGCTTTAGTTGCTGCCGAAGCCTTCTTTGGTGATCAACATTTAGATTTAGAAGCGGTAAAAGCAGGTTTTGCTGCAGCTACCTCACCTGGTCGTTTTGAAATTGTTCGAAGAGAACCAACTGTGATTTTAGATGCGGCTCATAATCCTCATGGTGCAAAGACGCTCGCCAATACAATGCAAGAAGAATTCACTTTTGGGCGAGTAATTGCAGTAGTCGGTGTTTTCGCTGATAAAGATGCGGCTGGAATCTTTAATGAAATTAAAGATGTTATTGACGGTGTAATTGTCACTCAAAGTTCTTCGCCTAGAGCCTTACCTGCAAATGAACTAGCAAAAGTAGCACGCGCTTATATTGATAATGATCGTATTTTTATAGAACCAGATTTACGGACCGCAATTGAAAAAGCTATTGCTGATGCTAATCATCCAATGGAAGAAGAAACTGTAGGAGTGTTAATTACAGGTTCAGTCATTACTGTTGGAGAAGCAAGAGCAATTTTGAAATCTCTGAAGTCTTCAAAGGAGGTCTAATGAGAGTCCTTGGTGCGTCAGTTCTAGTTATGGAATCAATTTGTGTTGGGTTTGCTCTTTTACTTGCAATGAAGAATCAAAGTGCTACTGCATTAATTATTGGTAGCGTAATTTCATTTTTATTATTTATTTCTGCAGGTCTTTTAAAGCGACGCTCAGGTTGGATTATTGCGTCTGTGCTGCAGGTGGCGATGGCGGGATTTTCCTTCGTAGTGCCAGCATTCGCGATAATTGCATTGATTTTCATTGTGCTATGGGGATGCGCCATCTACTTCGGCCGCAAGGGTGAGGCCATCAGGCGCGAATTAGTCGCTAAGCGCGACGCCTAATAGAATGCGCGGGTGAGCAAAGAACGCACCTTAGTTTTGGTTAAACCTGACGGAGTTCGTCGTGGTTTAGTCGGCGAAGTAATTGCACGAATCGAACGTAAAGGTTATGAAATAACTGCGCTACGTATGTTGCAAGCTGACCGTGCAATTCTTGAACGTCACTATGCAGAACATGAAGGCAAGCCATTTTATGAACCGTTACTTGAGTTCATGATGAGCGGTCCAATTGTTGCGTTAATTGCAGAAGGCGAAAGAGTTATCGAAGGTTTCCGTTCACTTGCTGGAGTTACTGATCCAACAGTTGCGGCACCAGGAACAATTCGTGGTGATCTAGCGCGTCAGCAAGCAACCAAAGTAGTACAGAACATTGTTCACGGATCTGATTCATCTGAATCTGCCGAACGTGAAATTTCAATCTTCTTCGGAGGGAAGTAAATGAGCAATACGAATGCAAAGTTATCTTTTATCGGCCGCGATATGGCGGTTGACCTAGGTACCGCAAACACGCTGGTTTATGTGCGTGGTCGCGGAATTGTTCTTAACGAACCTTCTGTAGTTGCAGTAAACCAAGACACTGGTGGAATCCTCGCAGTTGGTATTGAAGCTAAGAAGATGATTGGCCGCACCCCAGGTAATATCGTGGCAATTCGTCCACTCAAAGATGGTGTGATTGCTGACTTTGATACTACCGAGCGCATGCTTCGTTACTTTATTCAAAAAGTTCACAAGCGCCGCTATTTAGCAAAGCCACGCATCGTGGTCTGCGTTCCATCTGGTATTACTGGTGTAGAACAGCGCGCAGTTAAGGATGCTGGTTATGCAGCAGGCGCACGTAAGGTTTACATTATTGAAGAGCCTATGGCAGCAGCGATTGGCGCTGGTCTTCCAATTCACGAACCAACCGGCAACATGGTGGTTGATATCGGAGGCGGAACCACTGAAGTTGCCGTGATTTCCCTAGGCGGCATCGTTTCTTCACTATCTATTCGTGTTGGTGGCGATGAGCTAGATCAATCAATTATCAATTGGGTAAAGCGCGAATTCTCATTACTTTTAGGTGAGCGCACTGCTGAAGAAATTAAAATGGCAATTGGGTCTGCATATCCAACTCCAAACGAACCAGATGCAGAAATTCGCGGACGCGATTTAGCAACTGGATTACCTAAGACGATTGTGGTTTCCGCAGCCGAAATTCGTAAAGCTCTAGAAGAGCCAGTTAATGCAATTGTTAATGCAGTGAAAGCAACTCTTGATAAGTGCCCACCTGAATTAGCATCTGATTTAATGGATCGTGGAATTGTTTTGACCGGTGGCGGCGCGCTGCTTAAAGGTTTAGACGAGCGCCTTCGTCGCGAAACCGGAATGCCAATTCATATTGCAGAACAACCACTTAACTGTGTTGTTGATGGATCAGGCAAGTGCATCGAAGAGTTTGAGTCTCTTGAAAAGGTGCTGATCTCAGAGCCTCGCCGTTAATTTTTAAGGCAGCGAAATAAATGGCACGTCCATCAGGAAGCAATCGTGGTCGATTGCTCTTGGTCATGCTAATTGTCTCTTCGCTACTTTTAATAACTCTAGATCTTCGTGGTATCTCTGTTGTCAGCGGTGTGCGTTCAGGTGTTGGTACTGCACTAACACCCGTTGAAAAAGTTGGCAATTGGGTACTTACTCCGGTTAAAAATCTCTTCTCAGATTTAATCCATTTAGGTCGAACAAGATCAACTATTAATAACTTAAAAGAAGAAAACGCTAAATTACGTGCCGAAATTATTAGACAACAAAATACTCTTGGTGAAGCGAAGCAATTAAAAGCGGCGCTAGATCTGGCCGGTAGAGCTAGTTGGAAAGTTGTAAATGCTCGAGTACTTGCGCAAGGTTCCACAATTTCCTTTACGCACACCATCACAATTGATCAAGGTTCAAGAGCGGGTATCAAGCCAAATTTAACGGTAATAAACGGCTCTGGTTTAGTGGGAGTTGTAAAGACCGTATTTCCAAATAGTTCAGTGGTGCTACTTGCATCTGATCCAGCTTTTAAAATTGGTGTGCGAGTTGCCAGAAACCAAGCAATTGGTATTCTCTCGGGACAAGGAAGTAATTCTGGAGTTTTAGAGCTACTTGATAACACGGCCAGATTAAAAAAGAACGATGTACTCATTTCAAGAGGTAGTACAAATAATTCGCCATTTGTGCCAGGAGTGCCAGTTGGTCGAATCGCCAAAACATCTGATAGCACCAACACCGTAAGCCAAATCGCGGACGTTACTTTTTATGCAAACCTAAATGCTTTAGGTGTCGTATCAGTAATTTTGAAAGCATCAGATGCAAATCCTGGTAATGCTTTAATTCCAAAAGCTCCTCAACCTACGCCGATTCCAACCGTTACGGTATATGCAACGTCAAGCGCAACCCCTTCACCTTCGAAAACTACTACTACGAATTAATTGAGTAAAAATGTGGCGTCGTGAAGTATTGCTCTCAACGATAACTTTTGCTTTGCTATTTATCGCTCAAGAAGCATTTGTTAATCAAATTCATTTACCACTAGGTGGATTTTCGTTAATACTGTTAGCCGCATTGATTTGGTCTTCCATAAGTGAACCTGAAATCGCTGCGGTAACAGGATTTATTGCAGGATTATTTATGGATGCATCTCCATCTACAGACGGCCCATATGGACATTGGACTTTGGTCTTAGTGGTCTCTTGTTTTGTAATTTCATATTTGGGTTATGGTGACGATGCGGTTAATTCAAATCCAGTTGGATTGATTTTGATTACATCTTCAGCAGTTATTGCCACATTGGCTTTCTATATTTTTGTGGGATTAATTTTCGGAATTGATTTCGGCAGCGTGACTTATATGCTCAAGGCCTTGATTGGCTTTGGAGTTTGGAGCGCGTTAGTAGCACCTATAGTCGTGCCCTTTATTTCTAGGGCTCATGCAGTTGTTTACGCGGGTAGTCGATGAATCAGAGAACCCGTTTAAGTATCTTTGTAGTTCAAGCGTTAATCATTAGTTTGATGCTGGCTTTAATGGGACGCCTCTTCTATTTACAAGTTGCAGCGACCGGAAAATACAAAGCGGCTGCACTAGATATTCAAAGTAGAGATATTGTGGTTCCGGCCACCCGCGGATTGATTGTTGATGCCAACGGGGTGCCACTTGCGATGAATAGAGTCGGACTTGCAGTAACTGTAGATCGAAGCATTATTGATAAGCAGAAAGATAAAGGTTATTCAGTTCTTTTTAAGGTATCTAAAATCCTTAAATTAAGTCCAGTAGATGTCTGGCGAAAAACTAGATTATGCGGTGAGATCACTAGCGGTGATAAAACTGGATGTTGGGTAGGTAATAGATTCCAACCAATCCCAATAACAAAAGATGCCGACCCAGAAATTGCTATGCAAATCGTAGAACGTAGCAGCGATTTTCCAGGAATTGATGCCAAACCTACTTCGGTTAGATATTACCCAGGCACCAAAGGTGCAACTGGTGCACATGTGCTTGGATATGTTGGAGCGTTAACTGATAAAGATTTAGCGGTAGATGGCGGAACTCGATACTATCGAAGCGAATCAATTGGTAAAGATGGCTTGGAATATGTTTACGATTCTTATTTACGTGGACGACCTGGAATAAAAACGGTGATTGTAGATCGTAAAGAATCAGTAACTGAAAAATCTCGCGACACTTCACCGACACCTGGAATGCATTTAGTAACCAGTCTCGATGTACGAATTCAAGGAGCTGCCGAAGCAGGTTTGGCAACGGCAGTGAATTCTTCGCGTGCCCAGGGGTTTAAGGCAGATGGTGGCGCAGCGATAGTTATGGATGTTAAAACTGGAAGAATTATCGCGTTGGCTTCATATCCCACTTATGATCCGAATATTTGGGAAAAAGGTTTAACAATTGCGCAAGCTAAAGATATGTATTCAGAGAGCACATATGTACCGGCACTCTCCAGGCCACTACAAGGTTTGTTTGCTCCAGCTTCAACTTTTAAAGCATTCTCAATTTTCGCAGCAGCTAAAGCTGGATATAACTTAGATGCTTCTTATGACTGCCCTGGAAAGTACAAGGTGGGAAATCGAGATTTCACCAACTATGAATCTAAAGCTATGGGTCGTATTTCTCTTAAAACGGGTATTGCAGTTTCTTGTGACACGCTCTGGTACAAAATTGCCTACTCCGAATGGCTAAAAGACGGTGGATTGAGCCCTAAGAGTCCCAATGATTATTTCTTTCAGGTGGCACATGATTTTCAACTTGATAAGAAGACTGGAATTGATCTTCCAGGAGAGTTAGATGGGCGTATTCCTGATCGTCAATGGAAGCTTGATTACTGGAAGCAGAATAAGAATTTTTACTGCAACTACCAGAAACGTGCAGCGAAGAAAGATCTAACTCCATTCTTAATTCAATTAGCGAAAGAAAATTGTATTGATGGCGGAGTGCTAAGAGCTGGAGATGCAGTTAACTTTTCAATTGGCCAAGGTGACACAGTTATTACGCCGCTGAAGCTGACACAAGCTTATGCTGCAGTAGGCAATGGGGGCACTATTTGGCAACCACTAGTTGCAAAAGCCATCGTTAAAACTGATGGCACGGTAGTTAAAACTTTCACACCAAAAGTACAAGGAAAGATTGCGGCAGATTCAAAGACTTTTGCTTGGTTGAATGATGCGCTTCATCAAGTAACGATCAACGGAACTGCAGCTGGAGCTTTTGCCGGATTTCCGGTTAAGATTTCCGGAAAAACTGGCACCGGTGAAGTTTTTGGTTTAAATTCAAATGGCACTAAAAAGAATTCCACTTCTTGGTTTGCATCTTACGGACCAACTGATAATCCACAGTATGCAGTTGTTGTTATGGTTTCTCAAGGCGGAACTGGCGCCGCTGCCGCAGGTGTTGGTGCGCGTCAGATTTACAACACTATTTTTGGTGCGGTAGGTAATAAACAAGTACCTGAAAAAGTCATTTATCCATCAGGACCACCAACTAAATTGCCTAAAATTTCACCAACCACCAAAGTAATTGAGGCAACTTCAACTCCTACGCCAAGTGCAAGTGCCTCTGCGACAAAGAAGCAATCAGGAAAACGGTGAAATAAGTGAACGAATCAGTTAGAAGCTTTACTTACCGCCGCCAACGTCGCAATTTAACGGCTGGTTTTGACCCAGTGCTCTCATTTGCAGTTGGAGCGTTACTTATATTCGGAACTTTATTAGTTTATGCAGCAACTCGTAATTGGTATGCGGCTGCCGGCGAAGATCCGCAGTATTACTTAAAACGCCATGGCATCAATGTCCTAATTGGAACTGCCCTGGCATTTGGTACTACTTTTATTGATTACCGTTCACTTCGCGCGTACACACCTTTTGTTTGGGGCGCTGGAGTTTTGGGTTTGATCTTAGTTTTGATTCCTGGCATCGGTTCTACGATTAATGGTGCGAAAGCTTGGATTGTGTTGCCAGGTGGCTTCTCAATTCAACCAGCCGAGCTTGCCAAAATTACCATCATTATTGGTATGTCGATGATTCTTACAGAGCGAATGCATGGACAAGATGAAGTTAGTAATAAAGATGTAATCCAGGCCTTAGCCGTTGCAGGTATTCCGGTGCTCTTTATTATTTTGCAACCAGATATGGGAACTGTTCTGATTATCAGTGCAATCGTCGTAACAATTATCGCAACCAGTGGTGCGCAATCAAGATGGGTTGCTGGTTTATTACTAGTCGCGGTCTTGGGTGGAGTCTTTGCAGTAAAAGCGGGAGTTGTTAGTGATTATCAATTAAAGCGTCTGCAATCTTTTGTAAATCCAAATGTAGATACTCAAGGTACTGGATATCAATTGCGCCAAGCAAGAATTACCGTTGGTTCAGGTGGATTGTGGGGCACAGGTTTATTTAGAGGTCCACAAACAAATGGTCGTTTTGTTCCTGAACAACAGACTGACTTTATTTTTACCGTTGCTGGTGAAGAGAGTGGTTTCTTAGGAAGTGGATTGATATTGATTTTGCTCTTCACGATAATGATGCGCGGATTCAGTATCGCCAGACGAACTACTGATCCATTTGGAAGATTAGTTGCAGTAGGTGTAGTTGCTTGGTTTGCATTTCAAACTTTTGAAAATATTGGAATGACTTTAGGTTTAATGCCGATGACAGGTGTGCCATTACCATTTTTGTCATATGGTGGATCGAGCATGTTTGCCAACATGATTGGTGTCGGACTTTTGCAGAATGTACATGCGCGTTTACGCGGATAAATTGCAGATAGTGGCTTTTTACCTAATTTGATGCCATAATTCACCCAGCATTCAGCGCGCGGTAAATCGCAGCGCGAATCAAACAAAGAATTTGTTCGATTGATTTCGAACCCGGAAACCGCAAGAAAAATCATTTTCTTGCATATAAAGGATTTGGTGTACATGGCTGATGAGCCAAAAGTGCCGCGTAAGCGCGCATCTAAGAAAGCTGCAACCGATACTGAGAGCGCTCCTGAGAAAAAGAGTCGTAAAAAGGCAGTTCCAGCAGTAGTTGCATCTCCAATTTTTCAAGCGGCACCGGTTGTTGCTGCAGCAAAACCAGAGAAATCTGCAACTAAAGAGAAACCTGCTAAATCAAAAGTTAAAGAGAAGCAGAGTGAATCAGTTGAAAAACATGATGATGATTCTGATTCACGTCGCGGTCGTCGCCGTCGTCGCGGTGGTCGTGGTCGCCGTAAAGGACAAGAAGAGAACACTGGCGCAGAGCTAGCTGCTACTGAAGAGAGTTCAGAAGAGAACGCTAATTCGCATCGTCGTCGCCGTCGCCGCCGTGGCGCTGAAGATGGCGTACAGCCAGGTGAAATTGTTGATGAAGATGGTGTACCAACAGTTGTAAAGGTTCGTGAAAGTAAGGAACGCACTGAACGTCCGGAGCGTACTGACCGTCATGATCGAAATGCACGTCGAGATCGTCATCATCGCCGTGAAGGTCGCCATCGTGAAGATCGTCGTGATTATCGAGAAACTTATCGACGTCGCGGCACCATCATTACTGAAGGTGAGTTATTAGCTCGTCGCGATGAAGTAAAGCGCGAAATGTTAGTTCGCCAAAAAGGTGATCGTACCCAAATCTGCGTAATTGAAGATGGGGTAATGGTCGAACATTATGTAAATCGAAATTCATCTATTTCTTATGTAGGAAACGTTTATCTCGGAAAAGTTCAGAACGTACTTCCATCTATGGAGGCTGCTTTCGTTGATATTGGTAAAGGACGAAATGCAGTTTTATATGCAGGTGAAGTTAATTGGGATTCCGCTGGATTAGAGGAATCTGCACCGCGCAAAATTGAAACAGTATTAAAGACTGGCCAAGCAGTTCTAGTTCAAGTTACAAAAGATCCAATTGGGCAGAAAGGCGCGCGTTTAACTAGCCAGATTTCACTACCTGGTCGCTATGTCGTTTATGTACCAGGCGGTGGAATGAGTGGAATTTCGCGTCGATTGCCAGAACCAGAGCGCAATCGCATTAAAAATATTTTGAAAGGCTTAGTTCCAGAAGAAGCAGGCGTAATTGTGCGCACTGCTGCCGAAGGAGTAAGCGAAGAGGAGTTAACCGGAGATATCCAGCGTCTAAAAGCGCAATGGGAAGATATTTATCAGAAGACTCAAAATCCAAATTTCCATCCACCAGTTGCGTTGTACACCGAACCAGATCTTGCGGTTCGCGTTATCCGCGATATCTTCAGTGAAGATTTTGAAATTTTAAAGGTACAAGGCGATCAAGTACATAATGAAATCTCAGAGTACCTTGGCTTTATCGCACCAGAGCTTTCCAAGAAGATTGAAAAGTACACCGGTACTAGCGACCTATTTTCCGATTACCGCGTTGATGAACAGCTTGCAAAAGCATTTGACCGTAAGGTTTATTTACCATCAGGTGGTTCACTAGTTATCGATCGCACCGAAGCGATGGTGGTAATCGATGTTAACACTGGAAAATTTATTGGTAAGGGTGGCAACCTCGAAGAGACTGTAACTAAGAACAACTTAGAAGCAGCCGAAGAAATTGCACGCCAACTTCGACTTCGCGACTTAGGCGGAATCGTGGTTATCGACTTTATTGACATGATTCTGGAATCAAACCGTGAAGCAGTTATGCGTCGACTAATTGAATGTTTAGGTCGCGATCGCAC